>JABGWN010000004.1 GCA_018645535.1 Methanobacteriota archaeon | reverse complement strand
TGCATATTTGCTTCCAAGACTTTCCTTCTGAAAGTAAATGTAATGCTCGCATAAATTCTTCCTGGATGGTCATAGCACCATCTGGTTTTACAACTCTTGATAGATCATGTTCATGGTCGAATGGATCCTCAATTGGCATGACGTGTTCCATACGATCTTTGGATTGACCTGTGACAACCTCAAGCGGGAGTGGGCCTGTGTGCGTCCATCTCTTCTTTTCAGCATTCAATGGACTTCCGTTTCGTATTGATACAACCATCTCATTCCAATCCCATCGAGTTGCGAAGCGATCGAAGAATGATATGAGAAGTGATGCCAGTGTTTGTTGATTCTTGGATTCAAAGGGAGAAGAATCATTCGAAATATCGTATGACACGCCATTAATTTCAAGTAGATTTTTCTTGCCACCCTTTTGTCGGTTTGGTGCAACAGGAGGATTTGTCATCTGCAAATGCTGAATGCAGATTAGTGTCCATGCGTAAGATGAGAGTGTTCCTTCGAATGCTGTATTGATTCCTCTCCGACTAGCCCAGTACTTTATCATTAGAATAAATTCACGGACACGCTTGTCTTGAGCATAGCCTTTGAGCATCTGGGAATTGTAAATCGCCAATCGATTTTCGATAGAAATGTCAACATCCAGTCCAGAACGTGAATCAGTAAATTTGACAATAGGGATTTTAGCCTTTGGAATTTGTTGAATATCCATCATGCCTTCTTCTCGTAACAAGCCTGCGACTTTCCGAAGAACTTTCTTTGGTTGTTCTTTTTTGAATGATAGGCAAAGGTCAAGATCGCCTGTCCCTAGTGAAAGTCCGGTGATTGAAGAGCCAAAGGCTTGAACCTTTGCGTTTCTCTGGAATCTTCGTTGTAATAGCCCTGTAAGGTGGCGAGTAAGTGACTCTCTACTCTTTGCTTTTCCATCTCCAATCTGTTTGAGAATTTTAGAGATTTCTTTGTCCATTTCAATGATGAATTGTTCGTCAACCTCGATCAAGGAAGGTATCTCAATATCAGATGAAAGGTGGCTGTAAAGGAAAGGCCAGCGCTCTTGCTGTTCCACTGTCAACCCCGTAGTCCTGCATGTGGTCATTCTTCCTCACCACCATGTTTTAGTTCACTTTGCTTACGTCGCTCACGGGAAAGTGCTCGTGTGGACTTACCACCCTCATTCACTCGTTGAGCATCGGTCAATAATTCATGGAATCCTGTATCCAAACGTTCTTTCCAAAAATCAATACCTTGTTGACTTTCATCGAGGGCTTGAGCGAGTCGTGTTGTGCGGCCATCCGCATGTTTTCTTTTACGCTCATTATCGATGTATGTGTCATGGAAAATCTGATTTTCATCGTGTAATTGTACCATTGCTTGATGGGCTTTATCTGCAGATTCAAGTAACCGTTTTGCTTTATCTCTCAATTCGGTCATCTTGTTAATCTCAGAAAAGGAATCTTTTCTCTTTTCGACCCAAGCCTCATGTTCACGAACGAGAGTCTTCATTGCATTGAGTGTTGCTCGCTCATCTATATGTGTGCCCCAGTTTGTCTGGAGCGTGAGGTCGAGAGCATCGAGGCGTTGCTGTAAGCGCTCCTTCGCCCATTCGGGTTCAGGTTCAGTATTGCCTTTAGTTTCGGGTGCATTTTCACGAATGGAATTCGCTTCTAAGAACAGGAGTTTAGCTTTGGCTTGGGCTTCATTTCGTTCACGTTTTAGTGAAGAAACTTTGTTATTGACAGAATCTCTTTGTTCTTTGGCAACCCTAGCCATCGCTGCTGCTTCGGTCAATTCATTTGTTCGAGCATCGAGTTGTTCTGGTATCTCCAAAGCAAGACGTTCTCGTCTGTGGAGTATTGCTTTCGCTAGAAACTCAGGAGTGATGGCCAAAAGTTCCTCGGGCGTCATATGTTTCGCCGACTCTGCAACCTTGAATAAACCTCCCGCTGTAACATATTTCGGCATCATGCTCAAGAACCCCCATGAGTTCAAGCAAGGTATGGAAGGTCAACGGGGATTTATGTCTCATATCTTCCTCGCTGGGCTTTTGTTGTGTTCAGTACTCACTCTGCCAACAGTTCAGGCTTCCAGTAGTGCTATTTTGGTGCAAGAGTCCACCCTTCTTTTTGATGATTCACCTTCCTTTTTAGGCAACACAACAAATCTTTCGTTCGATCTTGTCGAGCAGAATACCTCAGCGGGCAGCGTCTATGTGAATTCGACACTTATGAATTTAGATGGTCAAATACTTTGGTCCCAGAATCAATCTTATGCTCTCTCGGGAAGTGAAGTCAAGCAAGTTTTAATCCAATTAAACGAATTAGAAATCGGCTACATGGAACTTCATCTCGAATTGCATGGTGATGTAGGGGTTCCATCAAATGATTATGTTTCTGAAACAACAATTTCATTACAACGTTTAGCACCTTCATCGATTGATTTCGTGGGTTCTTCCTCAATTACACTCTCAGGGATCGATTCAATGGGACAATACACAAGTAATTCCACAATTCGCCAAGGTGATTATATTCAATCAGAAATACCGATTGAAAACATCGGTGGTGTTGCTGGCAGTGAATCCTTCGTTCTTGATGTAGGTCAAGACTCATGGAACGAGACAGTCTATTACGAGGATATCGTCGTTGATGGAACTTCGACAATAGTTCTCGAATTTCAATCATCACACATGGTCGTTGAAGGAACTATCTGGTTCAATATTTCAAAGAATGATTCGATTTCATCTCTCTCGTTAATGGCTCCAATTGGTCCCCCTCCATTACCAAACGCGACTCTCGCTTTGGAGATCCTTACAGAAAACGTCACGGCAGGTTCAGAAGTTAGTTTCAATCTGACATTGTTAAATTCCGAAGGTGAACGTTCATTCGATGGTCGAAGTATCTGTGCTTTCCAAGGCGATGAGATTTATAACCAATCAGCAATTCTTTCTATAGACGAAATAGTGGTGGAATTGATTTCATTTACTGCTCGGCCAGGAATTCTTCATTGTAGTTTCATCGATGATCGAAACAGTGCAATAAGTGGCGGCGCTGCAACTTTTACACTCGAGGGATTGGATTCTGCTATTTTTGATGGTGCAGGTCCTTCTGGCCTAGCCTTGATTGGTGGACCATGGCATGTCGATGATACTGTTGATGTGTCTCTATTATTACGGAATCAAGGAAATACAACTGGCCAAGCTCATTTAGAAATACGTTCAAGCATGGACGTGCTTGTTGCGAACAGTTCCATCACCCTCGAACAAGGACAGGCTGGAGATATCGCTCTCTCTTTTACATTGACAGATTCAGGGCCTCAAGACTATGATTGGATGATACGCTCATCAGATGGAATTGTAACGAGTGGCTTGAATGGAACTTTTTCGATAGATGTTGCCGGAGAGCAAGCCATGTTTGCAGAAGTCATTGCTATCGAAAGTCAAGGTGAAGTCACGATTGGTTGGAATGTTTCTATTGACGACGGTGTTTCAAGAGATGTAAAACTACGATATGGGTATCGGATTTCAGGAACTGACGTATTCGTTTCAGAACAAATTGTTACCCTTGGCTCAGGAACTGTTTCTGGACAGACTCAGATTGGTGAAGTTCCGGGGACCGAAGTCATCTTGAGAATGAGTCCAGTTGAATGGACTGCTTCTACAAGCAGTTATATCGCTACAGCAACACTTTCCGGCAAGGAACCGATTTATTCTATGTCTCTCAATCCAATTACCATTCCACGTCAATTGGTTGAGGGTAGCGTGGGAACTGTAACGTTGGATCTTGAAAACACTGGTCAATTAGCGGGTTCAACCGGAGAACTGCTCCTCATTGACTCAGATGGAACAATCCTTGGACAATCGACTACTTCAGCAATGACAGCTGGCTCTACTTCCAAAATCGATATCTCCTTTGAAGTGCCAGTGGGGACTGAACTTCTTCTAACCGCACAGTGGACATTTGACAATACTGTAATCGAATCCGAACAGAGTTTTACTGTTCAATCACAAGAAGTTGAAGAAGAAGGGTTTGAGATTCCTTGGGTTGCTATCGGCGGTGGCATGGCTACTTCCGCAGCCATCATATTGGTCCTTCATCTTCGACGAACATCAGTATCTGAAATCGAACTTCCTGAAAAGAAAAAGAAAGAAAGTAAGAAGGCAGTCAAGAAAGAAGTCGAATCTGTTGAACGTTCATGTCCATCATGTGAACGAACACTACGTATTCCAGGTGACTATTCAGGAACGGTACGTTGCCCCGATTGCTCGGAACGATTTGAAGTGGAAGCAGAAATGGAGGAAGAAATCGAAGAAGAGGATTTCGACGATTTAGAAGTCATTGAAACTCCTCCGGCTAAGGTTGAGATTGCTTGTCCTGAATGCTCTTCTACCTTGCGTGTGCCTTCTGATTATGGTGGGTCTGTGCGCTGCCCATCTTGTTCGACAGTATTCTCAGCAAAGTAGAATGGTTAACCAAAATATTGAACCAAGATAGAGCGTGAGGTATACTATGGCGGGCCATTTTCAAGAGTTTGAGGACGAATACCTCGAAACCATGTATGAATTCTATGAATCGAATCAACATACGAGAGTAAGAACAGGAGATTTAGCACAACGACTCGGTGTTTCGCCAGCCTCTGCAACAGAAATGATTCAGAGATTATCTGCCAAAGGCTTCATTGATTATGTGCGATATAAGGGCGCTCAATTGACTGAGAAAGGTTTGAATCATGGTCGAACAATGAAACGACGGCACCGACTTGCAGAAGTTCTCCTTGAACGGATTCCTTTCAACGGTAATGCGCACGAGACTGCGTGTCGCCTTGAGCATGCAATCGATGATGATCTGGAAGTTGCATTAACCGTCTTACTAGGAGATCCAGAAATCGATCCGAGTGGAAGAGAAATCCCTCACCCCAGCAAGCATATTGGCAAAAGAATCATGTCGAGAGTTGCTGAACACACATCGCTTACATCTCTCTCTACTGAGAATGAAGCGACAGTTGTAGGCCTTCTTGTTTCTGAAGAATTGGTCAATCTGTTTGGAGAACATCTGGTCATTGGGTCAGTAATCAAATCTCTTGGTTCATCTAAATTTGAAGCAAATGGAACTGTAATTGAACTTGACTCTCATCTTTCCGATTCAATCATCGTGCGTTCACATTGAGCGCTAAATCCAATCGTTTTCCTTCCGTTACAGGACGAACGCTTTTGACTCATGTTCGTAAGGGACGTTTGTGAGCGAGACAGTTGAATCATCCTTACCCTCCGTTTTGGAGTCTCCTCTTTTGGAAAGAGAACGTTTTCTCCTTTCCATTGATGACCAGATTCTTTCCTCTGGATTGCGCCTGACTCTCCTCCTTCCAATCTTCTCTCTTTTCATTCTGTTAGGATCGTGGGCATACGAAGGTACTGACCCAAATTGGTGGGAGTCAAGCATCAAACCATCCCTCGGGCAATCGTTTAGTTCCAGTTTGTTGTTGCTTGGTTCGATTGTAGGGCTCGGTTGGCTGCTCGTTCTCGGAATGCACAGATACAGAATCTCTCTCTCGAATGCAGCTTTCGCTCAAGCCATCAAGTTCTCTCAGGAAAAACACCAAAGTATCGAAGCATTGCATGGTTATGATGGAATGGCCCACCGAATCCAAAGCCAAATACGGTTACATTCTCTCTCTTTCACATGCCTTGTTCTCGGTTGTATTGGACTCGGTTTCGTTCTTCTCTTCGGACTCGGTAACTCCCTTGGTCAAAATATATTCATCATGTCATGGGGTCTCTATATGCTCGCACTTGGATTGCACATGTCAACAAGGCAGCATCGGTTTAACATGGTGAACAAATCCGGTTTACTGGATGCATTCGAAGCACCAGTTCATCCATCTACGTTAGAGAGTGTTTTTGACGATATTATTCGAACACAATTAGACCCCTTGCTTCGCTCCAAATACGATCTGTTGATGCGTACTGTTCAAAGCCATGTTAAGCGTGGTGTTAAGCATGATTTTGCTCGAGAGAAAATTCTGATGACGCTCTATCGACATTACAATGGTATGGATTCTAAAACAATGAAAATTGAATTTGAAGAGGTGATTAAAGAAGATGGAATACAAGCTCTTCTTGATCAAGACTCCTTCAGTCTCGAGTTGTGGCTGGAACTGATAGAGCATGCAAGAACTCAATGTCCAGCATTTTTCCGACTCATCGATCGAATTGAACAGGATATGGAATTCGGAAGACCATCTGCTCTGAAAGATTTGGTTTTCGAAGTGGATCTTGAAAATGTCGTTACTAAACGAGCTAACTTGTTTGTTTTCATGCACAATCTCTCCAAAAAGAGCAAAACGGTTGTCTTCCGAGTCCAATCTCCAGATTTCCGTCCTCATGACATTTCCATGCGCTATGAACTTCAGCCAGGAAAGGAAGTATGGTGGTCTTCGGAATCATTACCGATTGCAGTGGAAGGAAACGAAGATGTTCTTGGCAAGATGACTGGCTTACTCAAGGACGGTACGATGGCTTGGCAGACTCTGCTACCCGAGCGTTTTGGGGATGCGACAGTTTCTGTGCGCTTGGAAGAACCTAGTGGTGACTTACTCATCGGTCGACAGATTAACGTTAACGTCAGAAATGAATTCAAGACAAGACTACGTCGTTCTATTTCAGTCACCAGCCAATTGCTTGGTTCGTTGATTATTGGACTTGGAGCAGCTCTTGAATTACTCGATATTTTCAACGTTTGAACACCTTTCTTGAATCCATAGGTTTGAAATGCAAAACCACTACGCAATGGTATGTTGGGTTCCAAAGACCAAGCAGAAGAACGCCCAGATGCTGAACTACGTGACCGCTTGCATGCAATGGAAGCAAAGGTTCGAAAGTTGCGTGATATCCGTAATAACTTCAGTTCTGAAGCACGCTCTGCAGCAGATCAGCGTAATGCAGTCCAAGACCAGTACAAAGAACACAAGGAAAAAGTCGAACTTGTACTTGCAGAAGTAAAAACGATTCGTGCAGAAATCCGATTGTTCAAAGAAAAGCGAAATGCAATCCAAGATCAAATTAGATCGGTCATCGGCCAAGCAAAAGGACGTCGTGGTGAAAAGAGTCAGAAGAAGAGCGCAACAGCAGAGCATGCTCAATTGAAGCGTGACGTTACGAACCTAGAGACTCTTTACAATACGTCCGCAATGGGTCCTAAGAAAGAAAAGGAAACGATGGAGAAAATCAAGCAGATGAGTCGCCGGATGGAAGAACTATCTCCTGATGTTGAAGCATTTGAACTCGTTGCAGTAGATCTGGACGATCTTGATTCTGCAATCAAGACACTCAAGGCTGAGGCTGATGCTTCACACCAAGCCATGCTCGAAGCAGTTGGTCGTGCAGATGAAAAATCTAAGGAAGTTGACGAAGCCTTTTCTCACCGAGATTTCCTCAAGGCAGAAGGCGATCGACATCACAACGAATATGTCTTACTACGTGGAAAAGCAGATGACACACATTCCAAAATCGATGAAATGATGACGGATGTTAACAAAGTCAGAGATGAATTGAACATGGCCCGTGATGAACGTAAATCGTGGATGACTGACCACAATGAAGCAGTTTCTAAGAGTCTAAAGACTGGTGCTGAATCTGAAGAAGTTGCAGAAGAATTAATTTCAAGTCTTCTCAATGAAGGAAGCCTTACCTTTGGTGGTATGGGTAACGAAGAAACGAGTACGAATTCTCCTCCTCCACGTCGCGGTGGTAAGAAGAAGATGCGTCGAGTGGACATGTCTGCTGGGCGCCGTCGCTGATTAGTATGCTTGGAATCATTATGGCCGGTGGCCAAGGTTCTCGTTTAAGGCCAATTACCGATGCTCGGCCGAAACCTATGGTTGAAGTTCTTGGACGACCAGTTATTGATTTTGTAAAAGATTCAATGATTCAAGGCGGTGTTGATTCTCTTATCGTCACCACTGGATATCGGGGCGAGATGCTCGCTGCACATGTAGAGGGATGGAATACTGAATCAACTTCCGGACGTATTAATCAAGAGCATACACCAATGGGTACTGCTGGTTCTGTTCGACTTCTAATGGACGAGATTACAGACACAGTCATTATTGGATCTGGAGATTCAGTTGCTTCATTCGACGTCGCTTCTCTCCTGAAAGCTCACAAGGATAGCGGAGCAAAAGCCACAATGGCTCTTTGGGAAGTTGATGATCCAAGTCCATTCGGGATTGTGGGTCTGTCTCGTTCAATTGACGGTGTAGTC
>JABGWN010000032.1 GCA_018645535.1 Methanobacteriota archaeon | reverse complement strand
GAAGATGCCGAAGCCGGTTGGCAAGGTGCGTTCAATCGTTCCTTTTCGGGCCGTGCAAAAGGCAAGTGCGTGGTCAAGATCGTCGCTTGATTGTGGACGATACCATCCGTCTGCATCTTCTTGAAAGATCGCCTGCTGAATGAAAGGCAGGAAGGTTGGTGTGATCTGAATTCCTTGCAACTTATCCGAATCGGTTTGTTGATACACCCACTTGAACTCGGTTCACCATGGAGAACAGGAAATCACTGATTATCATTATTTCAGCCATCATAATGATTGCTGGCCTGATATCCATGTTCTATTTTTCGAACGAACTTGAAAAAATAGGAACGTACGAATCGATTCATCTCCTCTATATGTTGGCATCTCAAGGTGCATGTGGAATTGGATTGATCGGATTGATAGTGGGTTTGGGATTGAAAAATTCAAGTCCAGAGGGATCTTTTTGAGGAGCAGATACTTCATCCCGCTCGTGATGATTTTGCTTCCACCAATCGGCCTGATTGTAGGGGCAATCCTCGCCCAGCCATTATCTGAATTGTTTCCGCAAAGTGGGATCACTGACAATTATGAAATCGCAGGGGTATTCGGTGGACAAATCGGTATTCTTTGGGCAATTGTAATTGTGGCGATACGGCTTCTTAGTGATTTGAAGAAAGAGTGAGGTGCGAATGGGTAGCCTCTGTGGTGCGGGTATTCGCATGGGCCTCTTGTTGGCTAAAACCGGCTCAATCCTTATCAGTTCTAAGTCCCTAGGGAGTTTATGGTTGACATTCAATGCCCTCATTGTGAAGATGAAATAGAATTGGATGATGATGCATTTGGTGAATTCCAATGCCCGCACTGTGAAGGAGAATTTGAGTGGGGGGAAACGCCGGAAGCGAGAGGTATGGAAGGAGTTTATTCTGCGCCAATGAGCGGTATCAAGCTTGCTTCTCATGCCCTCCATGGCGCAGGAGGATTGATGTTGATCATTGGTGTATTCACCGGTTGGATTTCAATTGTATTTGATGACATGGTAAGTGCTGGACCTTTTGGCTTGCAATTCTCATTGTATGGATTCAGTGCTAAAAGCGGATGGTTTAGTTTCTTGGAAGAGGATTCTGTCCTGGCTATTTTTGGCATCATGTTCATGATTCTTATCCTCACTGCAGTCGTTGTACAAATTGCACATTTGGTGTTCAGAGTCGTCATTCACATGGAAGATTCTGGAACACTCGAAGTTGGTCAGGGAATGGCATTCAATTCTTACACATACCGATGGCACACATCATTGGCAGCATTGGTCTGTTCTGTAGCAGGATTGATCGTGATGGAAATTGGTTTACTGATTGCGTTTGGGGAGTTTGGTTTCCCTCTCCCCAGCCTCTTTGCACTTTTACTAACTGGAGTTCTTGGCGCACAATTCTGCATGATGAATGTAGAATTAGCGAATGAGTGAAGCAGTCATTTCTCGATCAATACTCCTGTACAGAACAGCAAGGGAGGCTGACTGGAATGGATGTTGCGCATATCCTTACAGTGGCGAGCGTTTGCAGCACATGAAACATGCCGAAATGCATCACAAATGCAGTAACTACTCAGTTTCTCCAATGAAATCTCGTTCTTTTTGTTTGAATAAAACTCCGGAATGAAGAACGGCTGAACCAAGGCACCCAGCGAGTATGAACAGAATGGCTCCCGAAATTCCTGGGCTTGCGATTGCAACGCGTAAAATGACTGTTGAGAGAATGAACCCAGTGTTTCTGGCTAAGTGTGAGAAATCGGTGATGTGCTGATAGGAGACCAGTAAGATGAGGATGTCAGCCATGATCAACACGGTGAAAAAGTCGAGGAAAAAAATCGTGCGGTTCGTGGATCCGTCTCCCTCAAATACGTTGTAGGTCCATGATGAAAGAGAGTAGATGGCCGTTAAGATGTACAACACAAGCAGGAAGATGGCAAGCTGCTTTTTCTGCGAAATGAACTTCTCCAAACCATCGCTATCATTGGTTGTTATACTCGTTTCACGCTTGTGGCTGGTAAAGAACAAGGCAGTGAGAAAGAGAATCAAAAAGGCCAAACATTCCACTGCTAAGGTCGTGATGCTTTCATCAATGGTTGAACGAACTGAAGCGTCGATATCAGACAACCTCTTCAGAATATCTCTGACCACCAGCAACGTAATGATTTCAAATTGCTTTCCAATCGAATTGGTGAACGAGTCCGGAATGGTGCGTATCAGTTCGTAGACTTCGTAAGCCAGAAAAATGGAAAAAGGAGTGTACAAAGCGTCGAGGTAGGAATCAAACAATTGACTGGTTTCTGAACTGAAATCAATCAGAGAAAGCTGGTAAAGCAAGCACAACAACAAGTGGAGCAAGAAACCTAGAATGGCGGTTCGAACGCAACCTGT
>JABGWN010000227.1 GCA_018645535.1 Methanobacteriota archaeon | reverse complement strand
TCTCTATGCTCGAGTTGAATCGATGTGAGGAGGCAAAGGTCAGCTGGTAAGATTCGTGTTGCATCAAAGCGACCACCAAGCCCTGTTTCTACGATGAACACATCAGGGTTAAGGTCGCGAACACACAGGCAAGAAGCAAGAAATGTAACCTCAAAGAAGGTCAATTCAATACCTGAATCGAGTTCTGTTTGCTGAATTTGGGAAAGATAGATGTCGAACTGTTGTTCTGAGATAGGTCTACCATCAATTCGAATTCGTTCCTCAAGATGAACAAGATGTGGCGAAGTGAACATGACCGTGGTTTTATTCAATCGATTCAGATGTGTAGCCATCAATGCACACGCAGTTCCCTTGCCGTTACTTCCTGCAACATGAATAATTGTTGCATCATAGGATTGAATGAGAGATTTGTGAGCCGCATGGACGCGTTCAAGTCCAAGTTTCATGCCACGACGCTTGGTTTGCTCAAGCCACTGTCGGATATTGGACATTCGCTCCCCCAGATTCTCCGTGTTGGGCACTCATGATAGGTGTGGCGATGGACGATTCTTGCTATGGTTGCGTCGATGTGCTCAAATGTGTTCCTCGTCTGGCAGGAGCATGAGCGACATGAACGGAGACTTTCGCCGCCAACTTCCATCTATGATCGGAATGGCCTCGATGTTCTTGGTTACCATCTTCCTTGCTATGTTTATCCGTCCTTGGTACGATAAGGCTGGATTACAAGCGTTCGGAGCAGAAGGGGCTTCACAGATACGTTACATCGCACTTGAATTATTGATGATTTTTGTATTCACTGCAGCGATTCTTGCCCTCGCTCGTTACAAGAAAGAATGGGTCATCAAATACGGGATCATGGGTATTCTCTTCATCGCCTTGATGTATGCAAGTGTACCGCTCGCCCATCAGATTATGGTCGATGATACTGTAGAACCCTTCGAATATGAATCAACGGACTTTGTAGAGGCTGAATACTTGACTGAAATTGGTATGAACCAATACATCGATTCAGTCCGTACCAATGAAAGTGGAATCATCAATAACACGATTCGGTTAAATCAACTAGGATTGGAAGAGCCAATTTGGACATCGGTTATTCCTCATGGAAATGAGAGTTATGAACTTGCTAAACTTGTTGTTGCAACTGGTCCAGATACGATCACTATCAATAACGGTGCATTGATTCAAACACTCTCACTTACCGATGGAACTCTCCTCTCTACCTACGAGTGTTTCGAATATGATGCGGATGGAAATATTTTCCCTATCGTACAATTTGGATGCATACTTGCAGTCGAAACCAGTGATTCGGTATATATCGTCGATGGTGGAGAGAAAATCCATCGTTTCGCAACCTTTGATGAAGCGCCTAATGTCATGACATTACAAGCAATCTGGCAACTTCCAAATGAGATGAAGGTTGTTGACGATCTCATTGAAGCTGAATTACTTGATGACAACCACCTACTTATCGTAAGCAAAGAAATGGCCGGTGTCGTCGAATTAGAGAAGAATACCAATCAAATTGGAACCTCGGGGACAGGTGCTCAACAAAACGCAAAGGTTCTCATTAACGCAACCTCAAGTGCTAACTTCTCAGCTGCTGATGTTGGATACTCAAATGTCGCTGATGTAACGATGAGTGAAGCAGATAATGCGAACCAACTCATTGTCCTTGGGACAGAAGACGGGGACATCATGTCCTGGAACTTTCAACCCGGTGGAGAGCCAATGGTCGTTGAAGAAAGTAAAGTTTCAATCAATAACTTCGCAGACCAGATTAGAGACGTTCGCTTGACAGATATTGACAATTCAGGGTATACTGAACTCTTGATTACAACTGGGGATGAAGCACGGCTCTTGTATGGGTCAAGTATGGTTCAGAGGCTAATCGTTGATGTAGCAGAAGGAGAGAACGTTGCAGTTGCCTTTGGTGATACGCCGAAAGATGCAGCAGATGATACGACACATCTCTATGCAGTTGTTATCGGCGAGAATTATTCAACAACCTCAGGGGTTGTCGAATCCTCAATGTTCCTCAGTGGAGGAATCGTCTTTGAAGACATCCCAACAATGATTGGATTGCTTGTAAGCATTATCCTGATGATTCTGCTCTACGTTCACAGTGAGTGGTATGTGGTTAACACAGTAGGAATCCTTGTTGGTTCAGGCGTCATTGTAATGCTTGGTGTTTCCTTTGTTCCGACCTTGATCATGGTGTTCATGGTTGCCGCAGCGATATACGATGCTTGGGCTGTCTACAAATCAAAGCATATGCTCGATCTTGCGGATACGATGATCAATCTCAACCTTCCAATCCTCTTGGTTGCACCGCAAGGTTCTGATTATTCCTTTAGAGCAGAACGTGCCCCTCTGGG
>JABGWN010000226.1 GCA_018645535.1 Methanobacteriota archaeon | reverse complement strand
GTGTATTGATTCTGTTGTCGTCTGCTTCATGTATATGCTCCCTCATACTGGCTACGAAGAACCTGCGTTGTGGATTCGTACAACCTTTGGCAAGAGCAATGAGGTTTCCATTCTCTTGTTTCATTGCCTTAGGAACTGCTAATTTCCATAATGCAGCATCATTGGATATTGCTGCATTCAAAAGAGATTCTTCTTCTTTACCGAGGTCCATTTCAAGCATTCGAATTCCTGCCTGCTTTCGAACGTCAGGATGTGAGTCGCTGAGAGAATCTCGTAGTGACTGAATGTTATCTGTGATGGCGAGAGAGGCTGACTTGATTACAGGATCATTTGAACCAAGGAATGATTCTTCTTCCTCAGTATTTGAAAATCCGTTGCTAATTAGATAGACTGAAGCCTTTCTTTTCACGATTGAATCTTCGCTAACGAGCAAAAGGCGAGATAATTCTACTGCTAACCCCAGATCCTCAATGTTTTGTAAAACCGAGGAGACGCACTTGTGGCCATCGATTTTCTTCCCTTTAGCCAATTCGATTAGTAGATGTGGTGCATGCTTAGGTGCCCATCTTCGATAGGCTTCAATGGCCTTATTTCTGAACCAGATATCTTTGTCATTGAGGAGTTTGGAAAAAGCCTCCACGCTTTCATGGATATCAGAATCAAACAAGACACGTACAGCCCTTCTACGCTGGCGTATATCCTTGTGCTTGAGTTTAGCAATCGTAGATTGAACAGATGCTGCCATGTATATCCCTCAGGGCTTAAATTCATCAAAAGTTGGTCCAGAGGGTTGATCATCGCCATCGATGTCACCTGGTCTGGCAAGCGATGGCGTTAACATCAACTGAATCATGGGCCATAGGTGTACGAATTGTTGCATATTTTCAATTATAAATTCTTCCAACGTTTCATGTTCAGTTTGCTCCATAAGACGCAATTGGTCGGCTAATTCTCCTAGAGCATGTAAATCATTAGGGCCACATAAGTCCATCTCATGACATGTTTCGATCAATGTTTCAATTAAATCTACAATTTCTAACGCAGTTAGAGGCTCTGGTTCACTTTCCAAGATATCAACTGGACCGAAAGAGACTGGTCCTAATGAGGTCGGATGAAGTTCGTTACCTTGACGTTCAATTTTCATCAGATCTTGATTTCTATATTCCCCAATTGGAGCAATCACAAAGCCGTTTTCAACAATTCGTTCTTTCATCCACGTTGGGACTTCTGGAATCCCTCCAGTTACCACGATTCGATTCAAATCACCAGGTGTTTCAATCGGAGCGACTTCGATCGCTTCGATTGCTCGTACGTCTATTGTTGGCCAACCAGAAAGTGCTTTTGCAGTGTGACGGATGATCTCTTCTGACGGGTCGAGCAAGAGGACTCGACCATCTTCTCCAAGGATTGTTGCTATTAGGGCTGCAAGATATCCTCCTTTCGAACCGAGGACAAGAACTTCCTGACCTTTTGATAATTCGAGTTGATATAACAGTGTTACAATCATGTGTGGTGCGGAAATAGTCTTGACGCCACCGTTTTTTGTTTCCATAAAAACAACTGGACGATCGTGAAAAAAGCAATCATAATCATAGGATGTAAATTGCTCAAGGTGAAGCGAACACATCGCTTCTCGGACATCTTCGGGTACGATCATACCCGAATCTTCAATCCGATTGAGGAGTTCGTTCATCCCATCCATGATAATCTCACCAAACTGTTACGTAAAAACATGAGGAGACTAATCGATATCCTTTCTTAGTTCGCTTAGGATCTCTTCTGGATTTTTAGAAGAGTCAATCTCATTAAATTCGATGGGATTCTGTTCCAGTTCAATTTCAATATTATCTTTCATTCTTTGAATGAGAGATTCGAAACCTTCTGTATTCATCCCTGCATCTTGCATATCAATTTCCATGCTAAGGACGATACTTCGGGCATCTTCGGGCCTTAAACGCACATCGGTCATTGATGAAAAAATATCATCCATTAGAATTCCTTCTATCTTTGTTAAATGCTCGGAGACAGTTGCTCTCGCTAGGCCCATTTGTTCTGATAATTCAGTAATTTTGATTCTCTTTGGAAGATCATAATAGCCATTGTCGTAAGCAAATTTAGCAAGTTTTAGTTGCTTCTCAGACAGGATAGTTTCGTGTTTCTGAGGTGTAAGATTCAGATTTCGTGCACTTGTTCGGTCCGGTTTTGACATTAAGCGCATAACTCCCGACATGAGTCTTAATTTCAATGAAGGTCCTTGGATGATGTATGTAAGTCCGTTTTCATCTAAACGTGAGCCTGGTACGGCATAGGTGCCTTTGGTTCGAGCATTGAGGTTTGAAAGTGGATGAATGATTCTGCAGATTATAAGATGACCTTCTTCAGGCTTTGTTGATTCATGCATCACGTCGATTACATCAAGGAACTCAAGTGAATCAATATCAGAAATGCTCACACCTTCTTTGAGGTGAAATTTAAACAAACACTGAATGTCCTTTGGGGCTCTATTAATGTACGAGAGGAATTCAATCCGTTCTGCAACATCGAGCAATGGAGCAATTTCAATTGCCCCCAAGCGGTCGCGTTTCCAGAAAAAACTAGCTTCCCGCACAGATTTATCTAAGCACACTATGAAATAAGTGAATCGGCTGTATTTTTTTGAGTCATTGTCGCATTTCCAGCCATCCAAGGAATGTTGCAATTGGTAAAAAGATGGCCAATAGTCGATTGATTTTTTTCCTTTGATTACGTAGTTGTTCGGATAATTCAGGTCCGACTTCGATTGCTGATGTGAATCTTGATTGTCTTGTTTTTGAGAACTGTCCATCTATGGTCTCAAGCACAAGTGGCCGTAACTGAGGTTGGCGGCTTGCAGAGATGCCTCTTCCTACGATGTAACGTATCGGAAAACTCTCAACCAATGGCAATGTTGCGAAGAGAATATCTTCCACCCTAGTTGAATCATGGAGATCTACGCGAACAGTCCTACCATCACTACGAATATGACTCAAAGCCCTCCACTTCCCTTGCCCTTCATCCAGCCCCTTCACAGCATCCAGAACTCGATTGAATGGAGGTGTTTTTGAGATGACTGGGCGAATTCTTCTTGCCAAAAATGGCCCGAGTAGAATGCTCCCAATAAACGGTGGTAAAGCCATGAAGTATACGAGTCGTAATATTTCATCAGGATTGGTTAGAGCTGAAACCAAAGCGAGGCTGAATCCAAAATACAGGCCAAGAAAACCACCCGCTTGGAGGCCAAGCCAGAGGCCAACTCGCTCAGTAGCCTGTTCTGTCATAGCATGGCCAGTATGTCAAATGAAAAGAAACCGTCGATGAACTCAAGCATTAAAGGCGGTTTCTCTGTCATCGGAACATGGAGCGTAATGGCCTCACCTCTAGGTCGAGAGACAAGAAGGCTGGACTTTGGATTGGAGGAATAAGCTTCTTTCTGTTCATTTCTTTTTTCATTGCCCCGCTAATTTCGGAACCAGATACGATTACAGATCTATCTGGAAGGGCCAATGCATTAGATTACCACAACGACGACGGGCAGAATTTCACATGGACGGATTTGGACTTTTACAGTGCTTCCATCTATGCCTTTGGGGATTTGAACTGCCATCAAAAACATGAGCGTTCATGGGTGATAAATGGTAATCAAATGCCAGTTTGCGTCAGAGATGTTGGAATATTTGCAGGATTAGCGCTTGGTGGGTTTATCTATTCACGAAAAGGTGTGAATCGGTGGACTCTTAGAGATACCTTCCTTTCAGTTTTGCCTGATCAGTATATGAAAGATGTGTATATCAAAAATAGAAGGACGCTTCTGTTTATCGGAATCGGGGCACTCTGTGTTCTGCCTCTTGCCATCGATGGGTTTACCCAACTCTTGACAGACCGTGAATCAACGGCTTTTCTGCGATTGACAACAGGAATTCCATTTGGTTTTGTTTTGGGGCTTTTCTTCGCAGCTGCTTACGGAGCACGACCAAACCGATTTGATAGAGCAGGAGATGTCCGTCTTCCTGGCAACGTCCGTTTTCAACGAACTCAAGAAGTTGAAGAAGAATGATCAGGAGGTGGCATTGACCACCAAATGAGCAACTGTTCAATATCTTCTGGAACGGGACAATTTTCGTGACCACTTGTTAGGATTTTTAATCGCTCAATGATGTTCTCTACAGTCTTCTTAGCCTGTACCTGCTGCATATTCTGAAGGGTTTCCTCGAGTCCCTCTTCCCAGTTTTTATCTGGATTACTTTTTCTCCAACTTGAAAGAGGGGTCCTAATGGGCCACATCGCGAGTGTTAATCGAGCGAATCCAATCATCGAATCTCTCAATTTGAATACCTGGCCCTCGGCAAATGGAATGTGATTCTGCTGTCGATGAATCCAGTTTGTTTCTTCGAGCCACTTTACCAGACGTTGTGTGTGTCGTCTCGTAACCATTCGATGAGGTCCAAGTGACTTGTGCAAACGAGGGATTTCACAAGACCCTGCCATCAAAGAAAGCGTTCCTAACACCGACCAACAGGAACGTGCAAAAGGGTTGCTAGGGACATCAAAATCCTTCGCTTGTTCAGACCGCCAGCAGTCTTCAGCAAATTGCATCCACTGCGAAGGAGATCTTCCTGATAGCCATCCGATGTTGACTGAAGTTTTCTCCATAGGGGCTCCCGGGAGTCGAGTTTGTTGCTGTACATCATGGGCAAGTTTGTCAAGTAAGTATCTGTCTACTTTGTCGGCATCGACGTTTAAAGGGGCAGGTCTTCGGTTGAAAAAGGTCCGTAACTCGGCCCGTAGTTTCTGGCGTAACTCATCGAGCCCCCCTTCATTCAAAATCGGCCCAACGACACAGCATTTGTCAAACGGGGCCGTTACCGCTATTTTTCCTGACAAAAGGTCATCAAATCCTTTTCGAATGGTTCTTTGAATCTCTGGAGTTTCGAAATATTCCTGTTTTTCGCTACTCATCCGAAGTGTAGCATGTTTGATTCGATCAATCGCCCTGTCAGGGTCACAATCGATCCAAACAACAAGGTCAGGAATCATTGCTGCTGCATTAATATTGCATACTGTATCTACTCCTAAATCACCTACTACGCCTTGATAGATTAGGGACGAATGAATATTTCTATCCGAGACAACAACTTCTCCACTCTCGAGTTTAGGCCGAATCCATGTATGCGAGTGGTCAAGACGATCAGCAGCAAACAGCCCTGCTTCCTGTAAAGGGGTTTTATCACCAATTTTCACAGATTCGAGTGCGAGTTTCCCAAGTTCACTGTGCCGTCTAGGCTCGTGTGTCAAATGGACTTCATTGAACGGATACTGATTAAGTAATTCTGCAATTATTCGAACTGCTTCTCCTTTTCCAGATCCATCCCCGCCTTCTACGGTGATAAGGTACAACCTACTCCACCTCTGTTTGGTCAAACTCGTCCTTTGCCAAGACCATCAGACCCATCCCACAGAGAATTAAGAACGGACCAAAAACGATGAAACCACGACTCAGCAGGGCGATTCCTGCGAAATATTGCGTTCTTCTATATCGTTTTTGAGTTCTAGCACCAACGGCCGAGTAAAGGCCAACTACGCCAGCTGCGATTGTGACTAAGGCGATTCCAGTTGAAAGGGCAACTGCATTTTCAAGTGTCCAACCTGAACTAGATGTGGTTTCATCTTCCTGTACTAAACCTTCACCGGGAGTAAGTGTGAAAGCATCCTGATTGACATTCGTTGCACTAATTGTACGTTCAATAACTTTGTATCCATCAAACGAAACGCGTATTATGTGTGGTTCGGGAACGATATTTTCGAATTCATAATATCCGTAACTATTGGATGTGGCAGTTTGTAAGATAGTATTGCTGCCTATTTCAAGTAATTCAATAGTGACTCCTTCAATTGACTCACCTGATTCAGATTCGAGTACAATTCCTCTCACATCAATCACATCATCAACCTCAAGAGTGTTCCCAAGAAGGTCAGTAGGGTTTCCTTGGAGCAGG
>JABGWN010000225.1 GCA_018645535.1 Methanobacteriota archaeon | reverse complement strand
TGCATCTTCCTTCCAATCATTCTTGCAATCCATCATACCCAATGAGTGGATTCCAATCGATAACCAATCCATTGGATGGCCATCCCTTGGAAGAGTCGAAAAGATAGGTGACAAATCGCCAGGCATTTCAGCGCGTATTGCGAGTTCTTTCTTGAACGCAAAAGATTGTTCTTTCGTTGGAAGTTCCTTGTTGTGAAGGAGGTATACCACATCTTCTGGTTCCATTTCTGCGAGTTCAGCAATTGGATATCCACAATAATGAACACCTTCTCCTGGAGTGACGTATGAGGTGCGGCATGTGCCGACAGGTACGCCACGCATACCAATATCAAGGTGCTTTTCAGTTAAATTAAGAAGATGTTTTGCCTCATCAGTCACTGTCTCACCGTATCTTCCGAATCGGGTCATCCGTATAAAGGAAAGTACGAAAAAACAACCAACTGGTGTTGCTAATTACACCTAATCACAGTTATTCCCATATTCGGAATCCACGTGTTGATTGTCGATCTGCATGGACGTGAAGTTTGATTTCTTCTCCAGAGATTATGATTGCATTCTCGGTGGTAAGTCCAGGACATGATTCTTTTACTTGATCCCAAGAACGCTTACTTCGAAGATTTTCAGCCCACCATGGGAATGCTTGGCATTGCTGTGGGCGAACTTGATAGACGTTGCATTGTTTTTTTTCGTTTAAGTAAATGCACACTCCATCTCCTTGACGAGACCGAAGTATGTATCTCCCATCGAGCGTTTTTGTACAATCACGTCTTAGCCATGCCTCGACATCCATCCCCGCATGTTCTGCAAGTTTCTCAGCATCTGTTGGAGCAAGATACACAATTCCTCCGGGTTGATCGCAGCAACGACCACAGTCTGGCTGACATTGGAAAGAGACCCCATTTGCCCACCATGCGTCGGTCATTCTTGTTCACCAGTTAGGACTGCCTTTGGTCGAATTCTTGCCAAGTGGACGAGATTTTTGGCTTCCTCATCTTCAAGTTCAAACGCTTCCATGGCGTCTTCACTTACAAGACCTAACTCATGCTCGATGTGGCGTAATTCATCAACAATGTCGATCAACTCGTTTGCATCAGCACTTGAAGTTCGGTCAAGTAAAGTTTCCATTTGTGATTCGAGACTGCGTAGACGAAGATCATCTCTGACCATCTGTCGTTCTCTCTCTGTCATTATTCGGTCGATTTCAGTATCAATTCCAACCATAACATCAACAGCGGATTCGATATCATCACCTTCTAATTCACCAAGTTGATGGGTTAAATGTCGATCTCTGAAATCCGCATCGAGTACACTAGGCGCTTCAGGAGTTAATTCCTCAAGTGTTGTCTTAAGGTGCTGCTCAATCAGATCATTTGCTCTGTGAATCTCATCCACTGAAACCATTCTTGGTTCCCAATCATCTTCTGGCAAGTCAATTGAGGTTGAATGCAATTCGATGCCACCGATATCTTTGTCTGAATAAATGACATCTGTTGCAGTGCGAACAATATCGGATGCGAGTGTGATGCTAGTACCCCTTTTTTCGTGAACATATTCTTCTTGTTTGGGCTTGTTAGCGAGAATACGTAACACGTCTTCTGGTCGATGGGCAACATCTCCTTTTTGGTTGGCGTTTACGAGCATTGCTATGGAGGAGTTGACACTTCTCCAATCGTTTCCTGTGTGCTCTAATAGATACATGATGTGAGCATCCTCAAGGAGTAATCCCTGAACTGAACTTTCTCTTTTGATGTGGAGAGCCAGACTCGTTGATGAAACCGGAGACAATTCCGCTGTTGATGAATTTTTCATAACATCCCAGAGTCTGGATGATGCCCATGAATCGGGATGTGTCAACGAAGTTGCGAGTATTTGGATGCCTAGATTCAGCCCATGATCGAGGAGGTGTCCTAAATTGGTAGCCAGATTTTCGTTTTCCGAGACAAGATGAAGATCATCGATTAGGAGCAAGCATGTATTTGTTAATGCTTCATGCCAATCGTGTGGTAGGCTACTAGCACTGATTAATTCAGTGCCTCGTATTATTCGGACTTCTTTGTCATAATATCGCAGTACACTTTGTCCTGTTGCGTGCAATAAATGACTCTTGCCAGTTCCATGTGGGCCGATCATGAGCAACGGATTCATCTGAGTCCCTAGCTGATCAATAATCGCTTCGCATGCCTGAGTAGGCCCCTTGTTTTCTCCAAAAACTCGCCATTGTTTGAACGTCTTCTTTTGGTTGATTTGAAGTTGTAATGGCCAAGTCGATTGTGAGGGTGCAAGATTGGTATGATGAAGGCGCTCATGCGGTTGCAGAGGTACTAACTCTTGATTCAATGATTGAGTGGAGTATTGTCGTTGTTCATCGATTATTGATGCCCACAATGGTTTCCCGTCAATAGAGAAACCTATACGTGATCCAAGCGGAGTCGAAGGTTCAACAACGACTCGTTCTCTCATATTCTTCAAGCGTGATGCGATGTATTGAGCACTAGATTGTTCGTCGATGTCTTCGCGAAGGTTAAGTTTAGGGATGTATTCGATATTTTCCCCAAAAGTCTCCTTTGCAATCGCATCAATCAACGGCCGCTCATGTATTGGTTGTGTCCCCAAGAATGCCCTCCCTTCTTTCAGAGATGATGGCTTATCGAGAAGACGGCCTAAACTGGATTTATTTGTGGTTTTAGACTCCTCTTTTTCCGGTAAATTTGCTTTTGCTTTTTGCAGAGCAATTTTCAGTCGGTTTGTACGCTCTATACTCATACAGTGCCCTCCTCATCTGAGTCATCGGACTTCATCTCGTTTTTAAGATCCTGAATAGGTTCCTGGTGTTGAGTCGCTGAAGCATATTCTCTTGCATGAGGCGATGCAATTGACTTAACGTTTGATTCTGTAGGTGTTGAAGGCTGTTGCAATCGAAGTGTCTTCGTGCCTTTTATTGGCGGTAATTTCGATAATTTCTTCGAAGCAGAACTGATTGCTGCAGTGTTTAGGCGTTGAAATGTTAAGTTCTTCTTTTGCTCAGGGAAACGATGTTCCAAGACGTTTACAGCAGCCTTTGCAAGATGTTCTAAAGTTGATGATTGAGCAGTATCTGAATCGATTGTGCCTAATTCAACAATACGCTTTGAGGCAGCATTCAGTTTCTCTACTCTTTTGTTGCTGTGCTTTGTTTTAATTTTCTTCTTTCGACGAATAATTCGTTGAGCTATTCGTGGTTTTTTGGTGATTATTATCTGTTCAACCTCTGGTTCAGTGGCGACCACTTCCTCATCAATTTCATCGATTAACACCTCTACTTCCTCTGCCTCTGGGACCGTTTCTTTCTCGACTGGTAGAGGGATTTGTTCTACTTTCGAAATGATTGGTTCAGGTTCTTCATTTCGAAGTCCAGCCAGACTTTCCTGAAGGTGTTGTTCAATCCACGCCAGTTCTTCTTCATCCGGTGGTTGACAGAATGGATGGTCGAGGAGTAATTCTTCATCAAGAAGCCATGAGTCAATTTGGGATGTTTC
>JABGWN010000031.1 GCA_018645535.1 Methanobacteriota archaeon | reverse complement strand
CTCAAGTCCAAGACTTGTCCAAAGCGCCATTCTGCAGGAGGTGCAGCGTGAGCAGTGATGAGATCGAATGTTTCCAATTCTTCCTCAACTTCTTCACGGAACTTAGCAGCATAGCCACCAACTTCCAATTCAACACCATATCCATCGTATTCCCCTTGTGCGTTGTCAAGAACGTCAACACGGAGTTCTGTCGTCATGTGAAGACAGTCGTTAGGGCAGATGTTTACGCACATCTTACATGCAGTGCAGGTCTCCCAAATGACGCCAATTCGGCCATTGTAGTTACCAGGGACGAAGAGCCAAGGCTCCATGTCCTCAAGGCGTTCGTACGGGTATTGAACGGTTTGAGGCTTCCAAAGGGTTGGGAAGAGATCAGATGTAACTCGGTCAGGAGCGAATTCTTGATTGCTGATATCGTTGTACTGGGAACGGCTTTTTGCACGTTGTGCGCTTGCTTCATCCAAAAATTCAGGATGCGTTGTGTTGTGGTATCCCATACCCAATCGCTTTGGGAACAATTTACCCATGAGAGGGAACGTTCTCAACGCAGTAATGAGCGTAATCTTAAACGGATACCAGAAGAGATTTCGGAAGTTCGGTTTTGCTTGTGGGTGTGTTGGCATATTCAATCACCTCAGTCCTGCCCAGGAGTATGGGTACCAGCGGGCTGCACTGTCTGAACGTGATACATACGTTCTTCATCTTCGTTCTTGCCCGTATCGTTGAGCAATAGGAAAAAGATAGCAAGCCAAAGGATAGTGGTTAGTGCTGGGATAAGGAATGGGATTCCAAAGGCTTCCCAAGCAGATCCACCGGCAACGGTGTCTGACATTCCTTCAACATCGAAGAGGTATAATCGGTACAATGCTGCAAGAACAACTTGTAAGACTGCAAGTGGAAGAAGCATTCTCCAACCGAATTCGAGGATTTGGTCAGTTCGAATACGTGCAAGAGAGAATCGAGCCCATACGAAGACGATGAGGAAGACAAGCCATGCCTTGATCAGAACAACCAATGCCCCAGGAATCAAGAGGTACGCATCTCCCAAGTATGGGATTTGACCAATTGTACCTTGGAATGGAAGGTGCCATCCACCGAGGAAGAAGTGTGTAAAGAGGAAACAAGCAGCATAGGTGCGAATGTATTCTGCCATGAACAGCATACCAAATCGCATACCGCCGTATTCAGTCCACCATCCTTCAACCAGTTCAGCTTCCGCTTCTGGCATATCGAATGGTACGCGCTCAACTTCTGCAATCATGGTGATAAGGAACAGTGCTGCTCCGAGTGGCATCAAGAAGAGATTCCACGCACCGGCAGTGTGTTGGAAGTGAACGCTGTCAATGATATTGAACGTACCGCTCAACATTGCAACTGCCAGTAAAGACAAGAGCAATGGAATCTCGTATGCAGTAAGTTGTGCTGCTGAACGAATACCACCAATGAGTGTGTACTTGTTGTTTGAAGCCCAACCAGCAAAGAAAACACCGATTGGAGCGATTCCAAAGATAGCGATGATGTAGAGAATAGAAAGGTCTGGATTTGTCGCATACATCCCACTGGAAAGTGGAATCATACCGAGGATGATGAGTGTAGTTGAAACGATGAGGAACGGTGAAACCTCGAAAATGAGTTTATCTGCACGACGTGGAACCATGTGTTCTTTGATGAGGAATTTCATTCCATCTGCAACGTTTTGAAAGAACCCAGGAAGAATACTCAATCCCATCCAAGAACGATTGTTGACACGATCAACTGTTTCGAATTCTTCGGAACGATTACCAAATCGCTTGTTCAACCATTTGTTGACAGCACCAACTGGGCGTCCAAGACCGAATGGAAGCATGTTCCACCATTCTCCGCCAGTTACGCCATTTTCTCCGACCCAGAGAGAACGAAGTGCAGTGGTTGCACCGCGTCGATCATTCATACGAGCAACGGCTTTTCTCTCAATCCACAGAATTGCGAATTGGGAAAAGAAGAGAAGTAAGAACACAATGTTAACCACTGCAAACGTACCTAGACCGAACGCAATGTTCGACGAACTGTCTTCAAGAGGAGTCCCTTCTAGTCCAGAGGTGACCAAATCATGAATCAGGCTATCCTCGCCAATGAACAAACTTCGTAGGTCATACTTGTCATCCATAGTATCACCTCAACGATCAGTTTCTCCAATACATGGGTCGAAACTTCCCATAATGGCAGGAATATCTGCAACTTTGTAGCCAATCATCGTCTTTGCAACGTATGGAATTGTAATGAACATAGGAGAACGAATTGAAAGCCTGTATGGATTCTTTCCACGGCCATCGCCACCGCCTTCAATGTAGAATTTAGAAGCACCACGAGTACATTCATAGTTGCTAAATCCAGTTGCACCTTCAGGTGCTCGTGTTGGTGCTTTAGTGAGAATCATCTCATCACCAGTGCTGTAGTGTGTGTTTGCTCCACCTGGAATCTTATCCAATGCATCAAGAACCATCTTACAGGATTGAACCATTTCTTCCATTCGAACACGGTATCGGTCGTAGCAATCTGCACCTTTGACTGATGTTGGTTTCTCAACAGCAGGCTCCCAGTCGACTTGGTCATAGACCGAATATGGGTGAGCCCAGCGAACGTCGTAGTTCACTCCAGCCGCACGAACGTTTGGTCCCGAGACACCGGAATTAACCATGTCTTCAGCTCGAGTATACCCTACTCCTTGCAAACGTACGAGCCAAATCGTTGATTGATCGAGCATCATTTCGTACTCTTTGATTCTCTGCTCGAACAACTTGACCTTGGCACGGGTTCTGTCAGCAAAGCCAACAGGAAGATCCCGCTTGACTCCACCGATACGAGGATAGTTGTAGTGCATTCGAGAACCGCCAAGTTCTTGCAATAAATCAAGGAACATTTCTCTGTCTCTCATGCACCATGTCATCAGTGTGAGGTTACCGATATCGGGTCCAAACGCTCCAAGCCACATCAGGTGAGAAGCAAGTCTCTGAATTTCTGCAGATATCAGACGAATATATTCTGCTCGCTCTGGAACATCGACCTCAAGAAGGTCTTCAGCAGCATAGATGTAGGAATTTGCCCACGTCATTGCGCTAACGTAACAAAGTCGGTCACAGTAAGGTGTAACCTGAGTGAAGTCGCGTGCTTCTGCGATCTTCTCAACACCACGATGGATGTAGCCAAGTTCAGCTTCAGTATCGACAACTGTTTCACCATCGACCTTGACGCGAAGTGTCCAAAGACCATGCGTCATTGGATGTTGAGGCCCCATTGTAATCCACATTTGTGCCATGATATCACCTCACTTTACCCGGCCCTCATCTGCCGGCTTTCGCACGAAACCTTGTGCGTCGTCATACATTTCATTGTAATCATGATATCGAATTTTGTGTTGCTTTTGTAGTGGGTGGAATCCTTCCGGACTGTCGTGAGGATTGAGGACGCGGTGCATGTTTTTGTGACCTTCAAATTTGATTCCTACAAGGTCCCATGTCTCTTTTTCATTCCAATCTGCTCCAATCCATAT
>JABGWN010000224.1 GCA_018645535.1 Methanobacteriota archaeon | reverse complement strand
GTACACCATTCAGTTCTCATACGTAGGTATGCGGAAAAGAATGTAGCGAAGACCATGACTTCAGACATCAAGAAGACCCAAATACCCACCTTGCGGATGTGTTGTCCATCAAATGGATCTGATGTAGCGAGTTGCTCACCATATCCCTTGAAGGGAAGATCTTCTCTCCACCAGTTTGCGATACCGAGCGTGATAATTGTCAACCCGATCATTGAAACTGAGAGATCTGAGATAGCGTCGTTACCACTGCCCATCATCAATGAGTGCAGGCCATCTGCGAAATCAGGGAATCCAATTAGGAAAAGCATACACCCAAAGGCGAAGATAATCGGTGAAGCGGAACCATGGTGTTCTTCGTGACCATGATGGTCATCATGATGTTCTTCGTCTGGTTGTGCGGAATTAAAAATTCCACTTATACCTAGGAAAACTGCGAAGATAATCGAAACGAAGAGTAACGTCAATCCAGAGACACGATACGTGAGATAAGACAGATGGGCCTCAATTTCATGGTGATGGGCGTCTTCCTTTGCTTCATACAAGGGTTCATTTTTGTCGCTACTGTCGATTTCACCTGCTGCGACAGCATCTTTCCACGCATCCTCAGCATCGTGGAAATGTGCGGCCTCATCGTCCCAAGCGGTTTCTTTCATTCCTGCAACAACAACGCCTAGTCCAACATAGGATGCAAGACCAAGACCGAAAATCATACCTGCCATGAGCAAGGCTCTCATCCAGATAGCGTTCTTCACATCACTGTGTCCACCGCCACTCATGAGCTCACCTCTGTAGATTCAGGGCTGCTTTTTTTCTTCCCTTTCCACAACTTATCCTTGATCGAATCTTCAGCATCGTTGTGATGTCCATAGATTTCGTTCATGTCACGTTGTGTAGGAATAACGTGGAAGGAAGGTGTTGGTGGAGGCGAGGTTGTCGACCATTCGAGTGACCATCCGCCCCAAGGATCCTTTCCTACCTTCTCGCCATTACGGCCAGAGTAGATGATGTTCCATACAAGGAGGAGTTGACTCAATCCAAAGATGAAAGCGAAGATGGAAATTGCCATGTTGTACTCAGCAAAACCGCTCTCTACAGTGTAGGAGTGGGTGCGTCGAGGCATTCCTTGGATACCCAAGGCGTGCATAGGCCAGAAGGCAGCATTGTAAGAGGCAAATCCAATCAAGAAGTGCCAAAGACCGAGGGTCTCATTGAGTTTACGTCCAGTAGCCTTAGGGTACCAGTAGTAAATTCCAGAGAACAGAGCGAAGACAGTACCGCCGATGAACACATAGTGGAAGTGAGCAACGACGAAGTATGAATCGTGGAAGTGCGTGTCAAGGCCTGCAACAGGGAAGAACATTCCAGATAGCCCTCCAAGCGTGAAGGTGATGAGGAATCCGAGAGACCAGAGCGTATGCGTCTTCATGACAAGAGATCCGCCCCAGAGCGTCATCAACCAGTTGAAGATTTTCGCGCCTGTCGGAATTGCAACAGCCATGGTTGTAATCATAAATGCAGCTCTCCAGAAGGGGTCCATTCCAGATGTAAGCATGTGATGTCCCCATACAATGAATCCAACGACACCGATTCCCGCCATAGCGAAGACCATTGATTTGTATCCAAAGATGGAACGTCGAGCACTTGTAGCAAGAACTTCTGATACGATACCAAACGCAGGAATAATCACCACGTATACTTCAGGATGTCCGAAGAACCAGAACAGGTGCTGGAATAGCAGCGGGTCTCCACCACTCGTGAAGAACGTCGAATTTATCGTGTGATCAAACATCAGGAAAGCAACACCGATAATCAATGCTGGGAGTGACATAAAGAGCATGAATACGCTCACGAATGCGGACCATGTGAAAAGAGGCATCTTCATCCAAGTAATTCCTGGTGCCCGCATCGTAAAGACGGTAGTGATGAAATTGACTCCACCGAGGGTCGATGACGCTCCAAGCATCATCATTCCCGCTAGGAAGGCAGTTGCTCCAGCATTAGCACCGTAATCTCCAGCATCGCTTAGAGAGGAATATGGAGGGTACATGACCCATGTAATGTCCGCACCTTCTCCGGAAGAAATACCCGAGAAAATCAACGGTGTTGAGAAGACGAGGAGCCACAATCCCATTGCGTTAATTCGAGGGAATGCCAAATCTTTTGCTCCAATCTGGAGAGGGAGAATGTAGTTCAGGAAACCAGCGATCATCGGCATAGCGCCAAGGAAAATCATTGTCGTTCCGTGGAGTGTGAAGAAGGAGTTGTATTCTCGCTGGGTTAAGAAATCGTTCTCAGGCAGAGCGAGTTGTATTCGGAAAAGGAGCGCTAATACGCCGCCTACGAGGAAGAAGAAGAATCCAAAGAGGAAGTATAGGATTCCAACTTGTTTGTGGTCAGTTGTTGTCAACCAAGGCTTGAGGTAACTCCAGAAGTTCCCAATGGTGAATGTTTGAGGATTGCGTCGATAAAAGACCCACATTGTACCGAGAAGAATAATTGAGATTGCAAGTCCAACTGCGGTCAAAAGAATAACCAGCGGTGGTGCAACAGGGGCTTTGGCTTCAGCATTCAAACCGGGAACAATGACGTTCTTTACGTTCCAGTAGTCGTTGCCCGCTCCATCAGGTTGAACATCGCCAAACGCAGTAGCACCGCCACTTGCAGCACCGCCACTTACCGCATTTCCAATGATGGTGATTTCGGTCGTATCTGTGTCACTTCCTGGCGCAGTATATTCGAATTCCCATGAACGGAATTTATTTCCGTCTTCGGTGTGTGTGAGTCCTCCATCCAGTTTTTGGCTGTAGGATTCGTCAACAGTTGTGACACTTCCTCCGCCTTCAACGAGGATACGGAATCCACCTTGGACACCGCTCCATCCTTGAGCAGGATCACCGTTTCCATACAATGTCATATCGTCGTTAACCAACGTGATTGTAAACAGATAGGTTTCGCTCGCATTGAATACTTCAGGCAATCCTTCGACTAGGATTGTGGTGGATCCATCGTTGCCGCCAGCGTGACATGCACATCCAGCGTTTGCACCAGAGCCAATTCCTCCCGGCATTGCGCTGAATTGTGGAACGATCATCAGTGATGCAATAACAAGCCCGAGGAGTGCAATGGTGCGTCGTTGCATCACATCTCACCGCCATCGTAGTTATTTGCGGAACTTGAGCCGCTCTTTTTGACTCCAGAGTCGAATGAACAGTCGCCGCCTGCACGAGCTACGACCATTACTTCTCCAGTCATAATCGAATGTTGCATTCCACAGTATTCTGCACAGCGGATTGGGAATGTACCGACGTCATCAGGGATGAATCCGAGGTTGGTTCCGGCAGCGAGCCCGGGTACAAAGTCCTCTTTCATACCCCATTCAGGGACCCAGAAAGCGTGTTGCACGCCGACGTTGCGTGTGTCAGATGCATCAACCGGCTTGGAGTGCATGTTGGCCAAGATAACCTCGTCGCAAGGAATGATCAACGGAGCTGCAGGTGTGATGTATGTATGTCCTCGTGGGATGTTTTCCCATGTGTGGATGAGTGCTCCTTCCGCATCATATACTCTGACATATTGGTGTTCGCCACCATCTTTTATGACGGTTTCCTGAAGCATAGAGGAGCCGTTATTTATCTCAAAATCGGACTTAATGCCGCCGAATTTCATCTCGACCGTCGCAGCATTTGTGTTGCCGCTTGCATCCACTTGCACCGTTCCTTGGACCCATTCAAGGTCAATTCCAGTGTTGAAATCTTCCCATTCGAGCGATTGTTCATAGACGAATTCAAAATACCACTGGTAAGCGTTGATTGTAATGTCAAATCTCTCCAGATTTTTGGATGTGTCATCGTCATCATAGTTCCAAACGGCAGAGTTGGAGCCTATTGCCATGATTGTAACCCAGACAACGAGTATTGTAGGGAGGAGGTAGAACATAATCTCCAGCCTGGTATTATGCCGTTCGAGGGGGAAAGCCCCG
>JABGWN010000223.1 GCA_018645535.1 Methanobacteriota archaeon | reverse complement strand
GCTTCGATGAACTCCTCACATGATTGTGTAAGCCCAGCCTCAAACCCATCTCTTGCATTTCGAATCCTCCAAGCAGCATTTAGAGCTTGAGTTCTCAATAATGGAGCTTGTTCATCTGGTAATTGGTCTCTGCTCAAATGTAATGCTACAAGGTCAATATGCGGTGCGAGTACTTCTCCAAGGAACGAATCAATGGTCGAAATCGGTGCCGCTTCTAGTAACGACATGAGCATTGAAACATCCCCTTGATGGCGAAGGCGAGGGTCATGAATTCCTAAACGATCTGTCTTTTTCACGGGTTCTGCCCGAAGAGATTGAATTCGACTACGAATCCTTGAACGCAATTCAGCAGCCGCCTTTCTCGTGAAGGTAATTGCTACAATCTCCTGTGGTAGGAGTCCTTTCCATTCATTCAAAGGAGTTCTATCTCTCTTTGCCGATTTTACTCGACCTGCTCCGTATGGTTCGTTTCGTAATGGAGAAGGTAAAACGCAGGTTGCTCTTTGTTCGGAGGAGAGTAAATGCTGAACATAGCGTTCTGCCATCACAGTTGTTTTTCCAGTACCTGCTCCGGCATCCAATGCAATATGCTGATCGAGGTTTAATCCCAGCCGCTGACTTCGATTAAATGGAATCATTTCACATCAACCCCTATCGAAGCGGAAGGGCAGTCATTTGCAAGTGAACAGTAACTGCAGTGTTTACCTGGTGTTGGGTGGTTCCATCCTGATTCACTCGCAGCTCTTGCTCGAATTGCAGTAGTAAGACGAGAACTTATCCAGGCCCTAAATGGGTTACTTGACGGTGTATTCTCCTCACTTGGAATTCTGTAATGATTCCTTGAAAAGAATGTTCTTTCGCCCAAGTATACTTCTTCAGGAATGAAGGCAAAGGCTGGATCGAGTTCGACATAATGGCGTGTCGTATCTCCAACCTCTGAAATGCCCACTCCGATAACACGGTCTCCTGGGTGAGCAATCTCCCATGCGCGAGCATACAATGCAAGTTGAATCTCTTTGAACAAACCAGAGGCATGGCGCAAGCCTATCTTTTTCGGGTCTGGTCCTTCGATTGTTTTCAAATCTCTAATGATAATCAAGCGTTTAGCAGGAGGTCCCTCGCCATTGAAATTCAGAGGTATTACATCTTTGGAATCGCCGATGAGACCCTTTTCAGTTACTTCTTCATGTAAATTAGCATCGAGAACGAGCGCATCAACTCTGTCGATTCGACCATAAATCTTCAACATCGCTAAATCGAGATGCTCGTCAAGGCCTTCGAGTTCGATGAAACGACCTGCGGTTGATTCAAGTGGCCACTCTGAGGCGATTGGCCCAGCGGCATTTAGAGCAAAATCAGCCAACAAAAGTTGTCCAAGCCGTCCACCGATTTGCGGAGGGGCTTCACCTTCAAGCCATTGAGTCCACTCTTCAGGAGAGCACCCCACAAGATCATTACATCGATGAACAGATACTGCATTGGTCCTTGAAAGCCAAGGGGCGAGTTGAGATAAGTGCTGTAAAAGAGATTCCCATATCTGATCCAATGGAAGGTCAAGCCCAACATGCATCGGAGTCCCCTCTGCAAGTGGCGTATCGCCAACATGAATCCCAAGTAATGAGAGTAGATATTCCTCTATCGAGTGAACAAGTGTTCCACGAGCAAGTGGCGCAAGATCTTCTGAGACCTCAGGTTGCGTTTCTTTCGCTTTCAAAATTTGCTCAGACCACGCCAATCGTGGACAGTTTATCCATGGAGTCAATCTATTTGTAGACCAAATCTTTGAATCATCACTTCGTTGACCTGTAGTCCATATCGAAGAAAGGGCATCAGATGTCGTCTGTGTAGGAGGAAGAGGCCTTGGATCGATAGATGGCCCGCGAGAGTTCCCGTTCTTTTTGTATCCAAGATGGGGCCACTCATCGACAGTTCGCCCGCCACCTGTATCGGCTTGACCGAGTGTAGGTGAAAGAACAAGGTCATGGGCAGTAAGAAGATTATCTCGGTACCTCCACGGCATCGCCTCTTCTTTTTCTGTGGCTTTGAATTTTGGTTGTCTGCGGTAGCGATCTAGGTTCAGTTGCTTCTCAGCCCCGATTGTTAGAGAAATTGGCGTATGGATGTTCACCTCAGGAGTTGCTCCAGATTTTAGTGCAAGTCCTGTTCGCTGTCGTCGGTCTCGAGGTAAGTTTTCAGCACGAAGGAGTTCGACTTTCCTCCCCTCTAAAATCAAGGATGAACTCTTGTAAGTCAGCCAATTCCCGTCCTCTCGAGTTATGAATGACCATCCTGCACCTGAAGAAATAGAGTCAACAAGAAAACCTGGAGGGGTCGAAAGATTTGATAGCTTTCCGGCAAGTTCTATCTCTGCCAAATATTCTGCAACAGGTGTTGAGTTTCCAGCAGATTCATCGTGTTTTGTATCGAATAATATCGCAGAACTGCATGTGGATAATAATGATTTGAATACATGGCGGCCGCGACGAATTGGATGATCGGAATCATTCAATCCAAGTTGAACTCTTACAGCATCATCGATCCATGGCACACGGGGTGGTTTCATAGACCAAGATTCTGAATCTATACCAACGAAGAGAACAATATCAGCGTGTGCTCCATATGCTTGCTCTGGCGTACATATCTGCACATCGGAATACCGAACTCTGCTTGATGGAAGTTTGGTTTGGTTTGCTGATAATTTACAAATATCAATAAAATCTACGGATGAATCGTACTGCATAATCGAATCAATTGTTTGAATCCATGATTGGAGTCCTCCAATCGAACTATCATAGGTTGATGTGCGGTTGAAAAGTTGCCCCCATTCACATGCCTCTAGAATGTCGGTGAGGACCTCTCTGTGATGTGAATTTATTTCGGGTAGAGGAAGTTCTACATCGCTTGAATTACCAATCAGCGGTTCCTGTATGAACGATTGTGTTTCAGAATCTAAGAATGGAGCCCAAACGCGTGCCAATGAATAGAGCCACCACCTTGTTTCTTCGATGGCCTGCTCTTCTGCTTTTCTTCGATGAGGTTCTGAAGAAGTTGGTGTAGCGACTGATAAGGAACCTAGCCAACGGAAAAGAGCTCCATTTCCACCGATGACGTGGAAATTTCTTCCAATATTTTCCAGTACATCGAGATTTGGTTGAGGCTTCCAAGTTTCATTTATCGGGTGGGAGAGATTAGAAAAGAGATGTTCAATAATCGGGAATGCTTGAGATTGTATAATGTCAAACAACTTATTTCCAGACCATGCGTCTTGGCCTTCAGTAATTGAAAGGAAACGAAGGACTGCTTGAACTGCTGAGGTTGAACCAACTGTTTCGGAACCTTCATCGCAATCGAGGCCGATTTGTTGAAGTCTGCGTTTCCAAACACTTCTTCGATTTTGATCCGCATCTATAACCAGTATCTTACCGGCATAATGTTGTCGATAAAGGCGTATAGCAGATAGAGCCGCATCAAGAACCTGGGATGCCTGTTCAAAGGATACAAGGTGGATTCCTTCGGTTCTATTTTCATGTTCGAGTGAGGTTATGAGAGGATGTTGTGGAATCCAATCTGGCAATTCCTTTTTGGACTTTAGATATTGGATTTCGTCATCAATATAGGCGCCATGTAAGCCGAGTCGAAAAGACCCTTGCACACAGAGATGATGAATAGGAATCCTCGTTGCTAAAGCAGCAAAAAATTGCTTTTCATTACTCTGGAAATCAGGAGGATGATTGAGTAAAACAATCCCTCTCACCGCCGATAATGAATACGGAATCTGCGCATCAGTTTGTAAGAGAGCGCTGGTTAATTCTTTCATAACTTGGTGTTCATGAAGAAGATTGGATTCTCTGAAAGTGGAAAGAAGATGTTCAGCCTCGGATACTCCAGGGTCATCTTCCCACCTTCTAAGAATGTCATGCATTGTAGAAAACCTATGGAGTTGGAGTAATCGTTCTGTCTTGGATAGCGACCATGTCCTTGATGCATCTGGATGCATTCGTGGGAATCTGAACTCAGAGGCAGCTTCTGAAAATTTCTTGTGGACTTGAACAATACCCACCGCCGATCGTGGAATAATTACTGGGAATCGAAAGTCCATTTGCAATGAGGTGTATAGACGATTGAGGGTTGTGTGGCGACTAGAATCAATGGCTCCTCGAACAGTACTAATGTGATTCATGACATTCTCGCGAACGGTTTCATTGGGATAGATGATCAAGAGGTCACTAGGGCCATCAGCCAGATGTTGTAGGAGCCATTGCGGCACAATCGTAGAAGGAGAGCATGCTTCAACAGTAAGGTTCTGTGTCATCTTTCTCCCCCAGTTCTCTACAAGAATCACGAGGGTATAAAAGGAAACTCGTTCCATTTTGTTATTTTTTATTCTTCTAGGAAACCTCAACTC
>JABGWN010000030.1 GCA_018645535.1 Methanobacteriota archaeon | reverse complement strand
TCCTCTTCTGCTGCACTTCGTATCTTCTCCTTGAGCGATTGCGATGAGATTGCGACAAATGTCCATGGCTGGAGATGGGCCCCGCTTGGTGCAGTTCCGGCGCACATAATTGCACGCTCAATCAATTCCTTTGGCACATCTTTTGTTGAGAAGTGACGCGTAGTACGTCGTTTCTGCATAATTTCTAGCAATTCTTTAGAGCGATGTTGCATCTCTTCCAGAGAAGTCTCTTCCCATCCAAGTTCAATGAATCCCTGCTCGGTCATGAACTTTGCAAGGTGTGAACGGTTATGGTATTGTATCTCAATCGTTTGAAAATGCGTCAGGCTTGAAGACCCAACGCCACTCATCTTCTCGGTCATAATATGCCTTGATATCTGGGTGATTCGCCATCTTCTGATGATATTCCAAAAGAAGAGGATAAGGTTGAATCATGGTTTCTTCGATTCCGTCGAATTGTCCTGAGAACATCATAAACGTGTTGAGAAAAGCCTTCACGTCTGCTAAAGACATATCTTCTGTTCCTGCAATCCATCCTGTGGAGGAGTTCTTGAAAAGCGTCTCAAGATCCTTGAGTCCTGCATCGATTTTTGCACCTGGTTCAAACAATGCCTTTCGTGCTGCAATCTTCTCTTCCAGATCATCGATGTAAAAGGTGGGAGAAAAAGAAGTTCTCCAGCCGTTAATGACTTCAATGATTTCGTTGACCTTTCCTTGTGTATACAAATCATCTGAATCCAGCCCAGCTAATGAAGCAGCATATCGCATGATGGCGCCAGATTCAGCAATGGTCCCTTGGGGAGTTTTGAGAACTGGAAGGAAACCCCATGGCAATTCTCCTGCTTCTTTTAATTCCCGATAACCGTCCCAGTCGACAACTGTATTCTTCCAAGGCTTACCTGACAACTCAAGGCAAAGACGTGTTGGTTCGGCGTACCCAGGTGATTCGAAATAGATGACTTCGTGCATAACCTATGCTTCTGAAAGTAGTTCATCAAACTTCGTCATCTTCTGTATACCTGTTTCGGACTCGAAGCCATCCTTCACTAAAGAACATCAAAGCGTAAAGGGAAGCAAGCCATAGATGGATATGGTATGATATTTCCAACCAGTTCGCTGCGTCTTCGAGTGGATTAGCAAAGGCAATAAGAAGGGAAAGCCAAACAACTGTACATCCATGAAGTATCCATCGGAATACACCCAGAATTTGTTTTGAGTTGGCTCTCATTTCTGACATTTGAGAATCTGTTAATATTGCCGTGAATCCAACCACTTTGTCAAGCGCACTTCCTCCGTTCCAACGAATTTTTCCGAGTCTGAACCTGTTGATAATATCGATAAGTGTGAACAACGTTACCCAAACCACGACCACCTCAAGTAGTGGATCAAGTCCCATCAGATTCAGACTTCCCCACGTCGACCAACTGAATATTGTCCATATCCAAGCAACGAGAAAGAGTTGTGCAAATCGAGCGAATTTGGATAATTTCCGCAAGAGAACGAGGTCATGAGATAGAACCAATTCTAGCGTAATGAATAAGGCGACTGTGAGTGTTATTATTCCACTGAAAGCAAGGCCTGTCCATCCAATGTCTCCTGTCCTCCATGCTTCGAGTAAGGCTACAAATGCCCAACAGAGTGCAATAACGGATGCTCCGTTTACTGCTGCTTGCATCGTGTAGAGAGGGTCTTTTCCATCCTTGAGAACTGATAATCCGCCCATCAAACGAACCTCAAAACCAGATTCATCGACCATTCCTTTACCGGCTGCCGTCATTCCTCCAATCGCTTTTATTCTCGCTGATTCAACAAGACTTTCTGCTTCGGTATCTTCTTGTTTTGACGACCATTTCGACCCTCTGCTTGCAGCATGGGCAGCTCCAGACCCACGTCCTTTCCTTCCAGCAGATCGTGCTTTTGCCCAAGCGCGAACTTCTGGAGATATAAGATCCTCAACTTGATCTTCGTTCAAGGGGGAGCCGTGATCTGTATACAGCCAACGGCACTGAATCGGAACTGGAGCGGGATCCACGTCTGGAGCAACCATTTGGAATTCGCCAGGACCCAGTGTTGGTAGTTGAGCCACAAGGTCTTGATCGCCCCCACTTTCTTTCAGGAGGTGTCTGACCTTCTCGACGTCCTGCGGTTGTGTAAACCTCCCGATGAATGTGGTATTTGCTTGGGCGAGAATCTTGTAGTCAACGTCAGATACATTCTGTGTTGCAAGAACACAAGCCACACCGTACTTCCTTGCTTGCTTGAAAATCAGTTTGATGAGGTCTTTGGCGGGAGGATTTCGCGGATGGGGTGGAAGATAAGGGGCTACTTCATCCATAAAGAAGAGAAGTTTCAATTCCCCTTCCGCTGGTTGTTGTGTTAGCATCCAATCATACAATTCCCTTGAGAGTTCTTGGACAAAATACTGCTTTTGTGCTTCATCTTGGATTGTATTGAGATAAATAATATTGAGAGGAATCTTCCCTGGGATTGTAGGTTCTGCAAACGCATCAATATCAATAGCAACGCCGTTTGAGAATAGAAGTTGGTTGACTCCTGAAGAAAAAGCAGCAAGTCTTCGAGCCAAGTCATTACGCTTTGTTTTAGGTAGGCGTTCTTCAAAATTAGCAAGCCGATGGTCGAACATGACCTCGTCCCATGGAGGAGTTTCTGGTTTTTCTCCATCTTCATCTTCTATGAAACAGAGTGGGTAGAGATGCTTTGTGAATTCGTGATGTGGTTCTCGAACGACACGGGCAAGTGATTGGAAATCCCCTACGTCGAGACCACATCTTGTTCCTTCTACGAGAATTTCATAGAGAAATGGTTTGACGACTTTTCCTTGTGCCTTTTCTACGTCATATCCAGCTAAACTTGTGAAACCTGCAGCAACCATGTCCCACGCTGTTATCGCTTCTTCGGCATCGAGATCTGCAGGTGGTGCTCGAAATGGATCGATGCAGAGAGGCAGCCCTTTGCTCCGTAGAGGCGTCCATATTCGAACTTCGCAATCTTCCATTAGTTTGCGCTTGCGTTCAATGTCTCCGTCTTTTTCGTGAAGTTCACCCTCATCGATGCCTAGTGCGAGTCTTGCTAAGTCGCCTTGTGGATCGATGATAAGAGCAGGAATACCTGCTAAAGCGGCTTCTTCGATGAGGGCTTTTGCCATAACCGTCTTTCCCGAACCTGTAGAACCGAGCATTGCAGCGTGACGGGCGAGGACTTGGGAAGGGATGTCGATGGGCTCCCCTGTATCTCTACGGTGACCAAGAAACATGCCCTTGGGCTTGAATTTGTTCTTCGATTTCGCTGGTGTTTCTGGGTTGAGAATGTCCCCTACCAATGAGGCAAGGTCTGAATCAGAGACGGGCTCATCTTCGGACACCATAACCGAGCAGAGACGGTTGGGGTCTTTAATTCAACGACGCGCTAGTGACTCAAGGCGTATGCTCTTGAAGGTCGCAAGCATCGCCGAGTCATGGAT
>JABGWN010000222.1 GCA_018645535.1 Methanobacteriota archaeon | reverse complement strand
TTCTTTCACCGTTTTTGCTAAACAGATGGCTATGGAAAAAGATGGACAATGGCTAGAGATCTTAGCGTGATCGAATTGCATCCGGCAAACAGTCGCAATTTTGAATTTCTCCGGAATATTTGCCAATCTATTCCTCTTTTTATTGCGAGTCGACGTGTTCTTGGTGCTCGCCAATCGAAGAGCGCCTGAACGCTTTTTCATCATGCGATGTGAGCAGAATAATTAACAAGATGATGATACTCGAAAAGACGACAGCAATGGATTCTATTCGACAGGATTTGCGATTAACAACAATCGTTGTAACTATCGTGTCCATCATTACCTATTTGATGGTGAGTGCTGTTGAAAACAACTCAGTCATGTTGAAGGAATACTCAGCTGTACTGTATTGTGCAGTGATTTGTATAGGCATACAATGGGTAGCATGGATACCTGCATCTATCGGGAAAACTGAACGCTTCTATGATTTAACAGGTGGCTTAACCTATCTCACAGTAGTAGGTTTCAGTCTTTGGGCAGGCTCACAGTCAGAACCTCCAAGTTCGAGAGAATTAATCGTCAGTTTACTTGTGGTCATCTGGTCTTTGCGCCTTTCCTGTTTTCTTTATTTTCGTATTCATCGAACTGGAAAAGATGGACGCTTTGATCATCTCAAAACATCGCCGATTCGATTTCTTGTTCCATGGACTCTTCAAGGCTTGTGGGTATTCCTAACCATGATCGTGGTCATTGTCATCAACAGCCAAGCAGATTCAGCATCTGCGTTAGGGGTATGGGACGGCATAGGGTTGTCAATATGGATACTCGGATTTGGTATTGAAGCCATTGCAGACCACCAAAAAAAAGTATTCAATGCAGAATCGAAGAATCAGGGCAAATGGATAGACAGTGGTTTGTGGTCGTATTCGAGGCATCCGAACTACTTAGGGGAAATTCTCTTGTGGACTGGAATCGCATTCTTTGGAGTATCTTGCTTTACAGGTCTAGAGAGGTTTGCTTGGATATCGCCCGTATTCATTTATGTTCTCTTAACAAAAATCAGTGGAATCCCGATACTCGATAAACGCTCTTTGGAAAAATGGGGAGATAATCCAGAATATCAAAAGTATAGAGACAATACTCCCGCTCTTATGCCTCGATTAAACAAAAAATCCAACTAATCTCGAACGGGTTGGAGTCGGAAATATTTGGGTAGGTATTACAAGATTGAACGCATGAATTCATGTGTTCAGGTGACCATTGAGTTCGTCCAAAAGCACATACAGATTCGAGGAAGCACCACCTGCACATCCCGTGGACAATGATAGAGGATAATGATGAACGATACAATTTATGTTACCAAAGATTTCAACACAATTCTCAAAAACCGTCTTCAGTTGGTTGGAACATGGATAGAGTCCAACTTAACGTGCAATTCGCCCGCCTCGACGATGAAGCAAGACTTCCAACGCAAGGTTCACCACAAGCTGCAGGTTGGGATTTATACGCACTTGAAGATACTCGAGTGACTAGGCAAAAAAGTGCCATGATACGAACTGGACTCGCTGTTGCCATCCCAGAGGGCTGGGAAGGGCAAATCCGATGCCGTTCTTCACTCGGTAAAAAAGGCATGATAATGCCGAATGGTCTGGGAACCATCGATTCTGATTACCGTGGAGAATTGATGGTCTTAGCGACATGGATCGGTGAAGGAAAGCAATTCACCGTGGCAAAAGGAGAAAGAGTCGCCCAACTGCTTTTTGCCCCTGTACCTCAAGTAACGATTCAGGAAACAACTATCGAAAAACTCGGACAAACTGAGCGTGGCGTTGGTGGCTTTGGTTCCACTGGCAAATTTTAATGAGGCATGAATTGATGCTACAGTTCCGTGTGGAATGCACATGAGCGGAGAGCGAGGCGTCGATGTCCGCTTATTGGGTAACGTGCCATACGCTGAAGCGCTTGAAATGATGAAAGAGTTGCAAAAGCAACGAATTAATGACCAAATCATCGATACCCTGCTCATACTCGAGCACCCAGAAATAGTCACAGTGGGGCCACGTGCACGGCATGATGGTATTGCACCACCTGAAGGTTATGCAACCCATCCAGTAGACCGAGGTGGCGGGCTCACATGGCACGGCGAAGGGCAAATTGTAGCTTATCCAATTTTCAAATGGGACCTTGAGGGTGAAGTGTCAGTCGCTGCCATTATTTCCTTACTTGAACAATGGATACTCAACGCACTAAAGAGATGCAGTATTGAAGGTCATTTAGATGAAAGAATGCAAGGGGTCTGGGTCAATGAAAAGAAGATATCAAGCATCGGCCTTTCCTTCTTGCGATGGACTTCTCGCCACGGTTTTACCATCAACTATGATACTCCAAAAGGTCGCGTAGAAATGCTCGCAGGATGTGGGTTAGATGAAAATACCACAACCTCGTTGGCAGGAGAGGGTTTTGAGGTTCAGCGAGATGAACTCATCGATGCACTCTATGCGACCATGTTTGAATCCATTGGCCGAGAGAGAATCC
>JABGWN010000221.1 GCA_018645535.1 Methanobacteriota archaeon | reverse complement strand
GGCGTCCAAGTCGAACACCAGTGCCGAAGTCTTTCCAGCGAATATTCTCTTCAAGCCAGGCTTTGTCAATGTTGAACCCAAGCCAGTCGGCCATGTTATGTGTGAAGGGCATGGCTAGGCGAAGTGGCCTTACCACATGAGCGCTTCGATTGATGTCAAAGAGTCCAAACCATCAGTCTTTTTTTTTATGAGGATGATGAACCCCCAATCATGGAGAAACGACGCAGAGACCTCTCCGTCACATTGTATCGGATACTTCTTTACCTTACGCGTATGCGTGAAAGAGAAAACAGTACTCGTCGGCTGATGAGAATAGAAAGGGCTGTGAGCGTTGATCGAAAGGAATTGCGATTGCATCTTGAACGGATGACTGAATCGGGTCATGTAGAGATGAACTATCTCGAATCGAGAGGTAGAGGCGGACATCCAGTAATTGTGTATGACATTACTGAGAATGGTAAGACGCTTCGTTCAGATATTGGGAGGTGGATCGATTTGTGTGTTCGAATGGGGTATTATCCGGAAGAATTCTTCTACCTCCCCTCGGATGATTAATTGCGGGTAATTTATACCGGTATAATTTACCACGTCTGGTTAAGTAGGTCAGCACTATCGACGAATCATGGCTGGCAAGAAAGCGGTGGATAAGGTCTCCAAAGGCCTTACTTCTCTTATCGATGAGTTTTCATCTGCAGTTAAAGAGATGGTGAACGCTGGTGAAGCAACGGTTGTGGAACTGGCAGTTGGCTCAAGTCGAGTCATCAAAGCTGCCATCAATGCAACCGGTGAAGTCACCAAAATAACGGTGGAAACCGCAGGAAATGTGGTGAATACTGTTACAGAAGGTGTTGTAAAAACCGTCAGTTCGAAAGCCAGAAAACAAAACAATGAGGAGGAATAAATATGATATACAGAATGATGATAACAACAGCAGTAGTTGGATTAGCCGGTGTTGCAGTGGGAATGATGGACAGTACGTTCAAGCATTATTACAAAAAATACGCCGATTTTGAAGATTTGACGAACACTGGTATACAAGAGGTTACTTTTGTCGGTGAAGTCGAGGTGGTTGAATGATCCCTCAACTGATTGCTGGAGTTGGATTGGCCACAATCACTTTTGAATTGATTTCTGGAGCGGCAGCAGCCGGTGCTGGATATGGAATTGGTAGAAAATACGGACGGAAGCTATGCGTTGCCATGGATAAAGTTGAATCTACAGTTACCATGTCTATTGACAAGTTTAGAAACTAAACTTTGAAGTTGCACAGGAGTATGGACGGTTGTGGTACAACCTCTTCAAGTCCCCGATTTACCTCCAGAAGGCCCTTGGGCTGCGTATGTTTTGGTAGTCATCTGGTTGCCATTCCTGCTGAGGATTTTGTTTCTTTTGGTACCTTTTAGGAAAGCAGTGTATAGGCTCTTACCTCATACCAAATGGGCTTTTACTCAATTGAAGGAACTACCGATACGTGGAATTGGATTACTTGCTTTCAATGAAACAATTGCTTTCATTATTCCTCCGTTGACTGTCCTAGGCCTCCGTTTGTTGTTTGATCCAATTGGTTGGCAAACTTGGGATGAAATATCCAATACAGGATTGGCTTTGTTAGCATTGGGTTTCATGATTTGGATATTTTTAGATTTCTTGAGAATCGCTCGTGTTAGACGAATGATGAAAGCCATTGAAAAAAGAGATATTGAGCGGATGAAGAAAATTGCGGATGCAGGTTTGAAAACACGAAAGTGGTTACGCCTGTTTGCGCGGAAAGGTAAAAATGAACCTACTGTAGCCGAAAAAAGCGAGGAAATCGCAAAAAACTCGGTCAAGAAATGGGGGCGCAGAATTCTTCTGACTCGAAAACTCAGTCCTTTAGGATTAGTTGCCAGCGTAGCGACGAGCGCTTCGATAGAATTGGCTCGAGCAGGAGCAGGAAAAATCACCGATGCAGTAGACGAAAGACTTCAGAAAGAGTTTGATAAAATTGCCAAAACCAATACAAAGACTCTACTTTGGCTCCTCTTTCGTGATTTGTT
>JABGWN010000220.1 GCA_018645535.1 Methanobacteriota archaeon | reverse complement strand
TTCTTACCAGTACAAGGATCTGAATACAACATTGCTGGAGGAAAGGAGCCATTGATGATCCTCGAACTCAAGGCCATGAAACTCGATGACAGCACACAATCTGCAGACATTCAGTCAATGGATTTGACAGTTAATTTATCAGCGCTTTTACCAGACATGATTCCATTCGAGTCAGTAGAAATCCTAGAATTACCAGATTCAGCAGAAACGTATTGGGATTACCTAGAATCTCCTAATTATTACTCATTTGACGAAGTCCAAAATATTTCATTATCACTAAATAGCAATACTGTCCTGCTCTTTATCGGTTCGTTACCTGAAGCTGATGTTTCCGCTAATAATACCGAATATAACCAATTGGAAGGAGGTGCTATAGAATTGTCTTGGACTTCAGAAGGCGACGTATCCAACCCGTACCTGGGAGGTTGGAGAGTGTACAAACTGCCTGTAGCAGAAACAGGAGGGACAATATTCCCGAATCCTGATGAAGAAGACAGTCAAAGCCTGTGGACTCAACTTATTGATGAGCGATTCATAGAGATGGTATCTATTTCAACAGAGAGTTGGGTTGATCCTGAGCCACTCCCTTCAGGAACATGTGCTTCTTATGCCCTCATCCCTTCAAATCGTGCTAATGTACCAGATTTGTCTCGAATTAATGTGTTCATGAATTCTGATGGGAACTCCATGTTGTGTGGAGATGCAATCGCACCCTCAAGCACGGTCTCAACATTCACGCATTCTTACAGATTTACCAATTCAACGACTTGTTTCGATCTACAACGAAGTTGGAATTCCTGCTATGAATTAAACCTCACTTGGACATGGCCTCAAAATGAAGTTGATGGTGAAGTAACGTGGAATCTGTATCGACTCGACATACGACCCAATGAACTGGAACTGAGGTATGTCACTCCTATTGCGACTGGCTTAAGTGGAGTTCAAGGAGAAACTGGTACCTTCAATCAATCTGGCTTGGAAGCAGATGGTATACGCCCAGACAGGACATACTTCTACGTCCTCTCACCAGTTGACGGGCGAGGAAATGCAATGACTATTGGAGAATATCCTAGTGAGAACACAGAACGCGTGGAAATCGAAAACCAGTGGTGGGATTACAACCAGCACATCATACCTGAAGAACCGGAACCTCCTGAACCACCTCTTGGAATCAATTGGCTCGGGGATTTAGAAGATTCAATGGAACTCAAAGAATTCCAATATGCTGGAATCGGAGCATTGATTCTCGTCGTATTGAATTCACTCCTCATTCCAATGATGATCAAGCGCAGAAGAAGACTCAAGCGTGTTATGGCTGCTCGAAACCGTCGAAAGGGCACGGCAAATATGGCAGAAGAGTTCGAAGATTTCTTTGAGTGAGACCCATTGAGTTCAGTGAATTAACAACCGTCATATTCATGACCAAAAGGCAGGTGGGTTGCTTTACTGCGGTGATCGCATAGCCTGGCCATTGCGCTGGATTGCTAATCCAGTGGGTTTTACCCTCGGGAGTTCGAATCTCCCTCACCGCGCCACATTCTCAACCCAGTGGACCGAGTATTCCAAGCCAATCTGGAGGAATGAATGAGATGATCACCAGAGACAAAAACATGTATCCTAAGTAAAACAGAGACCGGAAGAAACTCTTTGCAGCTTTTGGCATACGTCCATTCTCATCCAATGGTTCATTGATATCAATTCCCCATACAGAGGCTGCGTACCAAAGGGTGAGACCTCCTGCAACAAACGCCCATAATAACGGGAGTCCTGAGTTTGGCCAAAAGCATGGCACTGAACCGAGTAAAAACAAACCAACACAATAGAATTTAGATTCAGTAACAGTCCTTTTTGCCCCTTTTACTTCATTCATCATTGGAACATTGGCTTTTGCATATTCTCCAGATCGGTACAAAGCCAAGGCCCAGAAGTGAGGTGGTGTCCAGAAGAAGATGAGGGCAAAGAGCATCCATGGTATAGGCGAACCTAGATCTAAAGGATTCATTGAATCAATGGATGCTGCTGCTGCACCTGCCCATCCAATCAATGGAGGAGTTGCTCCTGCAGCCCCTCCAATGACAATGTTCTGTGGTGTTCTTCTCTTCAACCACATAGTGTAGATGAACACGTAGAAAAATACCGAAAAGAAGGACCAGAAAGCTGCCTTCCAGTGGAGTAAGAAGAACAATGATGATCCTAGGATGGAGATTGTAACTCCAAACAAAAGAACGGTATTGGGTGTGAGATGCCCTTGTGGCAAAGGCCTATGTTGCGTACGACGCATTTTCGTATCGATATCCCGATCGTACCACATGTTGATTGCGTTCGAACCACCTGCGCTCAATGTACCCCCTATGACGGTAATCAATGAGGTCCAAGCTGTATCGAGCCATGTTCGTTCAATATCGATTAGATCATATCGAGCAAGAGAATCATGCACAAGGATTGCACATATGGCAGTAATCTGTAGAAGGACAATGACTCTTAGTTTCATCAGTTTGATGAAAAGAGAAAACATCGAAGGAGTCTCCTCTGTTTGTTCCATCATTCTTCCTCAGTTCTGTCGGGTTGTTCGAGATGAGCGAGTCTCAGCATCATCAGGGTTGTTGCTGCAGCGATGAAAGAAGCTACACCGAAGACAAGGTGGAGAAGAGAAAAGGATTCTGGGAATTCATCTGCATTTGCAAAAACAATGTACATACCTCCAACAAAGACATTCAAAATCCACAGCCCTGTAACGGTTTCAGCTGCTTTTGAAAATCCTTCGCCTTCATTGAAATCTCTTGAATCGACACGTACTCGAGCCGCACTTAAAATCAATACAACACCTACAACCCCGGCACCAAATCGATGGAGCATTTGTACAAGTATACCCGGCTCCCCATCAATGCTGGGAAGGAAGGAACCTTGACATTGCGGCCATCCGTTTGGGAAGCCTATTGAGCATCCTTGATTGTATTGCCCACCCGCTGTACTTGAGACCCAAGCACCCAGAATTAAGAGGATAAATACTGAACTCGTAATTCCAATGAAGCGTTTCTTTTGTTTATCCAGGAAAGCCCTAGAGGCACCTAGGAACTTCCAATCACTGCCTTCAGTAACCCGCATAGCCATGTATTGCCATACCAAAAGTGATGTGAAGATACTCGCTAGAGATAAGTGAAGGGCAACAGTCCAATCTGCATTATCAAATCGAACAGTTACTGCACCAGCTATTGCTTGTACGACAAGTAAAACCGCAGAAGCAATGGTAAGATTTTTCAGTCCATTTCCATACGTCTTTTTCTTTTTATGAGCCATAAAAACGTTCAGCAGAATTGGAACAGCGATAATTCCTACAAGCATTCTGTGGAACCATTCAACAAATATTTCGAAAATAGTATATCGGTGATCAGGGCCTCTGCTGTCAATCTGATCAGGGTTATCATCCCAATACGCAGTTTGTTCTGCTTCATCCACTGTGAAGCCCCAAGTCCCAAAACACTGTGGCCAATCCGGGCAAGACTCACCTGCATCGTTTATGCGAATTGTCCCTCCCACGACGATGATGAGTATTGCCATCGCAGTAAGGACAAGCGGCAGAGTGGAAGGGCGCTTCCACCAAGGTTGGTCCATAGTGGTCCGTGAAGGCGGCCCTCTTTTAACAAGACCCTGTGTCCAAGAAACATCATGAGATTCAGAAAGGCTCTTGTTTGTGCCCTCATACTTGTCATCCTCTTACCGTCTTCCTCCGGTCATGGCAATGATAACGATGAACAGTCAGCTTCAATTCACGACGTCAAAACATTTGATCCCCAATGTGTACTAACAAATCAGACATGCATCGGCTCATCGACCACTCATTTGATTGAATATTTTTCTGCAGATTGGTGTGAACCATGTAACCTTGTGTCCGCTGAACTCGAGGGCTTGAATCGTAATGACGTTACTATTTTGCAACATCACCCATCTCCCGCCGATCTGCATTTTCTAAGTGATTCTAAATTCCGTTTCGAATCAACATACGGATTTTGGGGCGTTCCTGACCTTGTCCTAAACGGCGAAGGGTTGCTAACAGGACCATCTCAGTCTCTGGAGTTAGGGCGAGTCCTTGACAACTTTTCTCGTGAATGGAGCGGATTTACTTCGATTTCCATCAACAACGGAACGCTCTCTTGGGCTTCAGATGACGGTGATGAAGTCCACGTATGGATTACTGAAAACAATGTACACGAATTCAATAATAAAGATCAAACCCGTGTTGTAAATCATCACATCGCTGTGAGTAACGATAATCAAACTCTGGATTTATCGGAATTTATCAATAACAATACAACAAATATTGTTGTTACACTCGAATCTCCTGGCCGGTTTGAATTAAGAAGCGCCTCAACATTATCCTCTCAAGGATATGCGCTCATCGACGAGAATGCGAATGAGATTGATGAAGGAAACAAAAACAAGGGACAAGAATACGATATGGCCATTGCTGTATTTGGATTATCGATGGCGGCACTAATTCCAGCATTGATAATGTATGCCCGAACCGCTCGAAATGAACCCATTTTAAGCAGTGAATCAGAATGATGTTCTTCCGATGGGTTGAAGAACGAGGTCTCAGTCGAATCGCTACGACGGTTTTGTCGTAGGTGTAAAACATGGTCAAGCCAGCACGTCTCCACACACGTTTCGAACGAGCAAGAATCATTGGTGCTAGAGCACTCCAAATCGGAATGGGCGCCCCACTTTACGCCAACGAAATCGAACTCAGAGAAGAGTTCAAAGCCGAACTTATCTCACTCTATGGTCTCGAAGAAGCAAGTGTTCGCTTCGTTCTCGACCCACTAAAAATCGCTGTGTACGAATACGATAACGAACTTATCCCAATCGACATCGATCCGCATCTCGATTAATCGGAATTAAATCCGTAATAATCTGTTGAAACGATATCGGCTAGGTTCTTCCTAGGCAGAAGCATTGTTCGAACAGCCCACAAATCTTTGAAAATCCTGTATGTTGCAGTCTTGTCTAGATAATCGACACCACTCGAACCACCTGTCCCCATTCTACGTCCAATCATCCGTTCAACCATTCGAGCATGTGAGTGGCGGAAGAGGAGCATTGATTGTTCAAGTTGAACAACAGTGTCTACGAATTTACGAGGCCATGAAAGGAGTGGTAATTCGGGATAGGATTCAATGAAAAGCAATCCTGCTCGAGAACGGCTTGCTATACCATCAGGGGATAAGAAATCACAAACTTGTGTATGATTTGCATCCATTCTGGGGCGAATTGATTCTTCTGTACCATGACCGATTGAAACCATATGGGAGACTACTTGGTCTGCATGAGATTTCATTGAGCTCAAATGATTTGAAATGAAGTTATCAACAACTTCTGAATCACCTTCATTTGAAGGAATAGAACCATTGATTGGAGTTCTAGAAAGCCATTCAGACACCAAATCATTCAGTGTCTTTTCGGTTGCTATTGATTTCATGATTTCATACGCATCGTCTGAGATTTTCTTTTCGCTGTGCAGTTTTTTCATATGTTCCATAGGATCCATATCAGCAACACGTTGCTCTTGTTTCAAACCAAGACGCATCTCGAGTGCCCGCATTTGCCATGACTCAAAGCCTGAGGATGTACCTAAACGGTCTCTAAACGCTAGGAAACCTTGTGGGCTAAGAGTTTCCATTACCTTCCACTGGTTCGATAAGAGACGGAAGATTTCAATCACTCGTTCCAGATGGTGAACCATTGTGGGTAGTGTTTCTTCGCGTACGGATTCTTCTGAAAGATATCCATGAACTTCATTCAGTTCAGCCCGTATTTGCTTGAACCAGAGTTCAAACGTTTGGTGCGTGATAATGAAATGCATCTCATCATTTGAGGGGGGAGGTAGATGCCCTTCCGGTCCTAATTGCAATTTTAGAAGTTCATCAAGTTGCAAATATCCAGAATATGTCATCCGACTAGCGGGGGTGGGGGAACTCGCCATGTTCCTTGATACGCATTCGGCACTTGAAGTCTTCACAGCCCCGATATCAAAGTTTTATCAAATGCATCCCGATATCGGGATAACAGTCATAGAGTGCATACTAAACCCCTCGACATGGGCGTAGACCACTCCTCACTCCTCTCCTGGCTCTCGGACTACGATAAGGAAAACATCACCATTGGTGTTGTAGCATCTCATTCATCACTTCAAATCCTTCATGGAGCACGTCAAGAAGGTTTCAGAACACTTGGAATCGCAGTAGGTGAAAACCGAAGACGATTCTACAAAGCCTTCCCTGGTGCAGAACCTGATGAATGGTTAATGCTTGATGATTATCGTGAAATGTTGGACCATGCAGACTGGTTGAAAAGCAAGAACGTAGTCATTATTCCTCATGGATCTCTTGTCGAATACCTCGGAAGTGAAAACTTCCGTAATTTGGAAGTTCCAACATTTGGAAATAGAGATATTCTTCGATGGGAAAGCAGCCGTGCAAAGCAAAGAGATTGGCTCCTTTCCGGAGGATGTACAATGCCCAAGGTTCTCGAAGACCCCCATGACATCGATGGCCCTGTTATTGTAAAATACGCTGGAGCCAAAGGTGGAAGAGGATATTTCATCGCCCGAGACTATCGCGATTTTAGAAGAAATGTAGACATTGAAGAAGAATTTACAATTCAAGAATACGTCCTCGGATGCCGATATTATCTTCACTTTTTCTTTGACCCCCTTGCGACTGATGGATTTCAAGTCCAAGGAAAAGGAAAGCATGCTGGTATGAATCTCGGTCGTTTGGAACTCCTCTCTATGGACAGGAGAGACGAAGCGAATGTCGATGAATTCTACAAACTTGGTTCATTGAGAGATCTACGGGAAGCCGGTATGGAACCATCGTTTGTTGTAACAGGAAACCAACCGGTTGTCATCAGAGAATCTCTTCTTCCAAGAGCCTTTGAAATGGCTGAGGGAACTGTTGCTGCATCCTATGAGCTCGAAGATGGAGCAAGAGGAATGATCGGACCTTTCTGTTTAGAAACAATCGTAACCGATGCTTTGGAGTTCAAGGTCTTTGAAATCAGTGCCCGAATTGTTGCAGGTTCAAATCCGTTTGTTGGCGGTTCACCGTACTCAGACATTAACGAAACACGTATGTCTACTGGACGACGTATTGCCCGTAGTATCAAAAATGCATTGAACAACGAACGTCTTGATGACATCCTGTCTTGAATTAAATCAACCTAAGTCAGGTGCAGGTGGAACACCTGAACCATCGTCTTCGACATCATTGACTAATTCGCTTTCAATCTCATCGACTAATTCACCGAATTCGATTTGCTTAGGAGTTGCTTCGTCTTCGAGAATTTTATCTGCAGCAACTTCGCCTGTTTCTGCAAGACGTACTTGTTGCTCCAACTGACGCTTGATTTCTTCTCTCTCTTCCATTGTTGGAACATTGAAACTGCAGACGAGTTGAATCTCTTCACCAAAGTTGAGTTCACCAGAGTACTCCAATAGGTCCCCATATGCGTTTGCAATGACTTGGAACTTGGTTGGATCTTTGGAACGTCGCTTCTTGTGCTTCTTGTAGTAGTGAACGAAGACTTGGTACGTTCCAGCAGGTGCTTCACCTTCTGGCCAAACAACGTTTTCGATTGGTTTTCGTGAATCAGGTCGTACGTTTGCATCAACGTCCAGTTCTCCATTACAGGAGGACTTACGGTTGCCACCGTGGATTCGCTCTCCAGAAGGACAAACAACGTGAAGGTCAAGATCGTTGTAGTTATTCCACATCAAAGAAACTTGGACATCTGAGGAACGTGCACCTTCTCTCTCAAGACGAGCTCGGAGTTCATCGAGTGCTCTGTTTGCTGCAGTGCGGCGTTCAAGCGCATCTTTCTCTTGGGCAGCTTGGATTTCGGCCAAGCGTTGTTCTTCTGCTGCTGCAAGTTCTGCTTGACGTGCTGCTTCTTCTGCATCTCGCTCTGATTGAGATGCTGCATCACGTTGTGCAGCAAGTCGTGCTGCTTCTGCTGCTTGTTCGGATTCCAGACGTTCTTTCTCTTGCTGTTCTTCTTGGTCTTGCTTGAGACGTTCTTGTTGTTCTTGGAGAGCAGCTTCTTCTTCTTCCTGTTGACGACGGCCTTTTTCATCTTCTTGCCGAGCCCATTCCTCATCACGAAGCCTACGTCGTTCAAGGATCTGCGCTTCCGTTTCTTCTCCGTCATCATCATCAACGTCAGGAGCCTGACTCATCACAGGTTGCTCTACGACAGGTTGCTCTACAACTGGTTGTTGCAACAGAGTTGAATCGCCAAGAAGATTGATGCTACCGCCTGAAAGGTTTCTTCGTCGTCGCTCAGCTTCAATTTGCAAGAGTTTTCGCTCAAATTCACCACGAGCACTGGAGAAACTTGAATTCTGAGTAGGCTTTCTCAACCCGTCAGCAACGATTCCACGGCGCATGTCCAAATCTGCATCACCTCGGATGAGAATGTACCACAAGCCGACAAAAAAACCACCTGCGAGGATTCCAATCATGAGCCAAGCACCAGTCTCCATACGCAGGCCTAAGCATAGTTCTTCTTTTATCATTCGGTTTGGGCGTTTCTACTAATCGCACAAATGCAAAGCATTGAATTGCAGGGAGGACTGGCCAAGTTATGGACAAAGCCTCACGTCTGGAGAAAATCCTCCCAAATGGAAAGGGCCTATGGGTTCCAATCGATCATGGGTTGTCAGACTATCCCAATCCTGGATTGGAAGATACTGAAGCATTGATTCGAGAACTTGTTGAAGCCAAGGTGGATGTTATCGTTGCTCAGAAGGGTCTTGTAGACTATTACTCCCATCTCTGTCAAGGTACGAAGACAAGCATGGTCATTCACCTTTCGGCTTCAACCCGGCATGGCGGAGATGATGCATCCCGGAAAGTGCTTGTTGGAAACCCCTCTGAAATTTTGACACGCGGTGGGATCGGGGCATCTGCTCAAGCCAACATGGGCACAATTGGAGAAGCAGAAATGCTCGAAGCGCTCGGTAAAGTGACGACCGAGTCACATCACATTGGCCTACCTGTACTCGGCATGGTATATGCTCGCGGGTCAAATTTGAATCCCGTCCCTGGGGACAAAACGCACGGAGTTTCACAGGCCGCACGCGTTGCTTTTGAGATGGGTTGCGACATCGCCAAGACCACTTGGACAGGCGATTCAGAGTCCTTCAAGCATGTAATATCTGCAGCACCAATACCAATGCTGGTTGCAGGTGGTGCAAACACTGGAGATACACGTAGCGTGCTGCTCATGGTGGAGAACGCGATGAAGGCAGGAGCTGCTGGCGTTTGCATGGGGAGACAAGTATTCGCTCACAAAAATCCTGGCAAGGTGGCTATGGCACTGCGCCGGATTATCCATGAAGGAGTCTCTTCAACAGTAGCAGCAGATGAATTCAATCTTTGAGGGACAAACATGGAAGTCTGGCTTAATTCGAATCCTGCATTCTCGCATGATGATATCGATTTTTATTTCACAGCAGAGCGTTCAGAGACCTCTATCTCCATAGAGGGGGGGTATCTTTACAGAGGAAACTCACAGATTGGTGCTCACGTTCATATCAATTCAGAAGAACGCCAACAATATGCTCGTTCACTTGCAGGAACCGTGGAATGGATCTATCTTACATTCGAAGATTGGTCAATGATACCAATTGAAAATGTAGTTGCTGCGTGTGATCAGACACCAACACGAATCGCTGCTGAAATCATTGAGCCGTTGCAGGCACATGGGGCAGGTTTCGCTCTCGAGATCGGCGTAGACGCACTGGTTTGTAGCGAAAATGAGCTTGAAGCATCTTTGATTGTCAAATCCCTACGTAACTCCACCGAAGAGACACAAGATGAAAGCATAGATGAAAATCATGATACTCTTTCCTTGAGTGAAGTCAAAATTACATCGATTGAATCTGGACATACTGGCGACAGGGTTTGCATCGATTTGACATCGCTCCTCGAAGTTGGAGAAGGTCTGCTCATTGGCTCTACTGCCCGGAGTCTTGCCCTCATACATGGAGAAACCATCGAATCAACCTATGTTCCAAAGCGTCCGTTTCGAGTTAATGCAGGAAGCGTGGAAGCATATACTCTGATGGCTGACGGGAGCACTAAATATCTCAGTGAGTTAATTTCAGGAGATAAAATTCTGGTCGTATCAATGCAAGGAATCACACGCATTTGCACAATTGGACGTTTAAAAATAGAGACTCGCCCGTTTATTTTATTGAGGTATTCAGATGAAAAACATAATCAAGCACATGTACTCTTGCAACAAGCGGAGACGGTCAGGGTGCTCGACGAAAATGGCGCTGCTTGTTCTGTAACAGAGCTTAGCATAGGCGATGTCATTATTGCCTACAACACAAATCAGACCCGTCATATTGGCGTGAGCGTCTCAGCAGCATCAGTGGAGCGTTAAAAATGGCAATATTAGGGCGAGGTCGCGCACACGGCGCATGTAGTCTACTCCATGCTGCAGGAACCGGTTATGGCGCTAGCATGTCTCTTGATTTACCATTGGCGATTCGATTACTGGATAAACCAAGTAAAAGAGAACTCGATGATGGCGATCGAATACTCTCCTTTGTTATTCAATCATGGAAAAAGGCGGGTCATGAACTACCAATTCCTGAAGACGACATCCATTGGGCTGTTCAATCAAAAATCCCAATAGCTCAAGGGCTGAAATCGTCTTCTGCGTTGTGTGTTGCAGCAGTGCGAGCGCTTTGTGATGCAACGGAAACTGAACTCGAATTAGCAGATATTGTATCAATAGCAGTTGATGCACAATTAGATTCTGGAATTACATTGACAGGAAGTGTTGATGACACTTGGGCCTGCGCTACACCTGGCTGGAAACTAATCGATGCGAACCAGCCTAATGTTCGCGAAGGAATCCTTCTCGAAGGCGATGGCCCTAGGGAAGAAGATTGGGACGTCCTCATCGTCTCACGAGGACCGAGGGAAAAACGACCCTCGCTCGAGGATTTTATTCCACATCAACAACACTTCATCCAAGCCCTTAACGCATTACAGGAAGAAAATGAGCTTGTAGCACTAACAATGAATGGAAGAGGTGTTATTGGCGCAACAGGGGATGTCAAAGGGCGGATTATGACAAATGATGCACTGGTAAATAGCGCCCGTGCTGCTGGAATTACTGGTTCTGGAACTGCAATCGTAATTGTCGTACCAAAGTTGCTTCAAGGCATCATGGAACGATTGAAACAGTGGTATGAAAGTAAGTATCCAGAAGTCGAACTTATCGAAACAAATTTCCTAAATCCCGATAAAGAGGATAGTGCGGCTGAAACCCCAAGTTCTTGAACAGCAAACAAGTCGGCAGGATTGAGTCCAATGCATATGCGCCTTGGTAAATTACTGACTGTGACCCTGTTTGGCGAAAGCCACGGAGCCATGGTCGGGGCATTGGTCGAAGGAATCCCTCCAGGAGTGGTGATAGATCAACCATACATCCAACAATGCATGGATATGAGAAGGCCAGGAGGTCATTTCGCCAGCAAGCGTAAGGAAAGCGATATCGTTGAAATCTCCACAGGTGTCTATGAAGGCACTTCAACAGGACAACCGATCTTACTGATTATCCGTAATAACGATGCGCGCTCTTCTGACTACAGTTTCATTCCAAATCATCCTCGCCCAGGCCACCAAGACATGGTCATGAACCTCAGAACAGATGGAAACGCCGATTTGAGAGGCGGTGGTTCTTCCTCAGCAAGATTAACAGCAGGACTTGTCGCTGCTGCTGCGATTATTAGCCCACTTCTGGGTGACATCCAAATCAATGCCCACGTGGGAGCAATCGGAGATATTGAAGCAAAGCCGATAGAAACATGCCCTCCAGAATGGGAAACCGAACTTTGTAAGTCATTAAGATGCAGAGATCCACTTGCTGCTGAAGCGATGAAAGAACGTATCGAGAAGGTCCGAAGCCAACGCAACTCCATTGGAAGTCGAATTGACATTCACGTTACAAATCTACCAATTGGAATTGGTGAGCCTTGGTTTGACGGAATTGAACCTGCCCTTGGCAGAGCATATTTCGCAATTCCTGCATGCAGAGGAGTTGAATTCGGAAGAGGTTTCTCAGCAGTTACAATGACTGGTCTCGAACATAATAGTCCATGGGGCGGTTCCTCCGCAAATCCGATTCAACTGGGAGAACGTCCTGATGGAAGCCTAGCGGGGATGACCTCTGGTTCTGATATTCATGCAAGAATTGCCCTCAAACCCCCATCAAGCATCGCTCAAGAACAAACAACTCTGGACTTAGAGGAAGATGGTCAGAAACAACTGGTTGTAAAGGGAAGACACGACCCTGTGCTAGGACCAAGGGGCGTAAGTGTGGCGATTGCTATGACAAAGATTGTTCTTGCTGACCTCCTATTACGAAAGAGGGATGCCTTCTGAGTTATCGAATAGTCCACAAATTTGGAGGTTCTTGCCTCCGTGATTCTGCTGACCTTGACCGGATTGCGGAAGTGATTCAAGGCGACCATCAATCAATTGTCATCGTATCAGCGCTCTGGGGTACCACAGATCGATTGTATCGAGCTGCCAAGGAACCACGATATGCGAGCAGGTTAGTCCATGACTTATCTGCTCAGCATCTTCGCTTTGCTCCTGGATTAGATACGTCAAGTAATGCCCATCTATTTTCGTTAGTTTTGCACAGTATCAAAGACTCATTACGTGAACTTGCTCAAAAACCAGATGACATAGCAGCATTAAATCGATTATTGGCCTCAGGAGAAAGGCTCAGTGCTTTGGTTGTAGCTCACCGACTCCAACAGAGGGGTATTGACGCATATCCGCTCGGTGCTGAAGACATTGGGATTACTCTAGAGGGTAATTACTCTGCAACGCATGTTGATTTACAAGCCTCAAGCACGAAGTTGAATCGAGACACATTGAAAGGGACTCCAGTCATTACAGGATGGTTTGGAGAAGGCCATAATGGAGAACTCGCTGTTCTCAGCCGAGGAGGGTCAGATCACTCAGCAACAGCAATTGCCCATCTTGTTCAAGCGGATGAAGTAATTCTTTGGAAGGACGTGGATGGGATATTCTCCATCAACCCAAGATGGGGCGTTCGTTCCAAAACAATTCGTTACCTAGGATATCAGGAAGCAATTGAACTCTCATTAATGGATACACCAATCCTTCATCCATCGACCATTGAGCCTCTTATTGAATTTGGAATACCTCTACACGTGAAGCATTTGCATCGTAAGAACAATTCAGACTTTACAACAATTGGCCCTCAAATACAGAACGTATCCCTCAAAGGTATAGGCTGCCTTCCAAATGTAATGAGTTTAGGATTTTCTCATACGCATGTTGAATCACATCAACGACATCTCGTCGAACTTCTTGGAAAATTAGCCAAAGAAGGCATCAATTGGTGGGGATTAGAGTCTAGAATGGGGGATTCCAAGCTCATTGTATCACAGCATGATATGCACCGAGCGAAGGAAGTATTTACAAAATCCAATATTTCACCAGAAGTGCACCAACATCTTGGCCTCATCTCCCTCATTGGTTGTGATGAGAAAATGTTTGAACGAATCGATCGTTCACTTGAAGACGCAAACTTTGAGTTGACTTGGTTGAATAAAACCGCTCATTCTGCAAGACTAGCTCTCGATGGAGAAGAATTACCGTTGGCACTCGAACTCTTGAACACCATGATGAACGAACAAGATGTTTCTGTTCGACTAATGATTGAGCCATCGTGACTCATTCGTCACTCGATTCTCTCTTCTTTTGGATGTAGGTTGGTAAATCCAAGGCGAATAGAGCTCCAACTACAATAAAGACGAAGAGTGTTCCAAGTGCAACCCCGTATACGGAACCAAGTTCCACTGACTCTCGTAGTCGAGTTGCTGTATCCTCTGAAAGGATTCCAACGAACCACGGTAGGATTGTATTTGCTGAAAGGACAATGCTTGCAAGTACTGTAGCAATGATAGGATTGATAATAAGAGAACGGTGGTACTTACCAACAATTTTCTTTGGATTCATAACGTATACTTCGTTTGTTCGAATGCTTGTGTCAAGCATGGAGTAACGCATGACTCCGTTTGATAACTCAAAGTACATGATTAGTAAAACTGAGTAGATGACGACAAGTGATGCAAGGAGTGTAGGCGAATCTGCTAATCCAAAGAGGTCGTTTACGCTTGTCTTTGAAGAGGCAAAGCGCATGATTGCGAGGATGAAGAGGGAATATGAACCCAGCATATATCGGGCATCTCTTTGGTATGCTCCCCAGAATCCAAGTCCTGTTGCTCCAGCGATGATTCCAATTTGGAAGATGAGTGCAAGATCAGAACTCCCGAGAAGCATGAACCAAATGGTTCCTTCCGGAGGCGATATAATGTAAGTTAGCAATGCAAGACCAACGAGAATGACGTACACTCCAAGTTGCATATTTTGAACAAACTTGTCTGGAGGCAAGAATTTCATCTTCGGAACAATTGGACCACCGATGAGGCTTTCAATGAATGAAGGCATTTCCAACTCTGGAATTGCGTCCATTGGAATTTCTGAACCAATCCCAGTCTGGCCTGCAAGTTTCTTACGACTTGGTGCAGATGAACGAACGGTCTTACCATCATACAAGTGCGCTGTGTCGGAGGATGCTTTTCTCATTGTCATCGTATCACCTCAGAAACCTCTTGCGCCAGCAAGGGCAGTGGAGAGGAGCATATCTGGCTCCCAATCCATAATATTTACACCAAGACTACTCAATTCTCCAAGGAGTACATCTCGTTCGGTCTTCATGACTTCATATCCAGTTCGATCAAGCCTGCGAGCATCAAATTCGAACTCGAGGGAGGATGGAGAGAGTACAGTGACGTCAAAGTCACGGGCACGGAAATCCCTCAATGCGCTTACAATCGTCGGATCGTCTTCAAGATTGGACAAGAAGATGATTGGACTACCTTTGTTGATATGCGGTAGGATTCTGTTGACAACAACTTGCAAAGGAATGTTTCCACGTGCGACTGCACCTGCAAGTTTGGTTAGAATAACGTAGAGTTGCTTCTTTCCAGTATCTCGGTCAACGCTGACAACCTCATCACCGTAGACGACGACACCAACTGAATCACGTCTTCCAAGGAAGTACTTCGCAAGCGATGCTGCTGCACGGGTGGAATACACCAGTGCATTACGGCTTACGGGACCTGTTTCACTGACAGCTCTCGAATCAATAATGATGATGATATCTGAAACAGCGTCACGCTCACGTTCGTTGACCATTAGTTTACCTGAACGTGCATATGCACTCCAGTTAATCGCTCTGAAAGAGTCTCCTTCGAAATATTCTCTGAGAGAATAGAATTCAGAACCAGGACCTGGTTGTCGGATGTTAACTGCACCTGTGAAAATCTTAGGCACTCGGGATTTGACAAATGTATCTTTGAGGTCTTCCATCTTCGGGAACACAAGGAAGTCGTTGTAGACATGCAATTCCTTTTCCTTGTGGAATAATCCGAATGGATCCTGCATACGTACCGCAACAGGACCAACACTGTAGAATCCTCTCAGAGGACATTCAACTGTATACTCGATGTACGTTTCACGGCGAGGACCTAATTCCATCAAGATGTAATTTGATCCTTGCTTGATACGCATAACTTCAGGTACTCGATCTCGAACTTCGAGAATCTTAGCGAGACCTGAATTATTCTGCATCCGTAACGTAACAGTGAGTTCTCCATCTTCGAATATTCGGGAACCTGAAAGTTTCCTCATGGCCAGAACGCTGCCTAGGGCTACACCTTCTTCGCCGGTCCATTCATCGGCCCGACGACCACTGGAAGCGACGTCAGCATGACCGCCAAACAAGGCAGCCCACGTTAAGAACACAAAGATGACCACAGCAATTGTGACCAACTGAGAATTACGTAGCGTAAGACCAAGAAGATACATGGCAACAGCCATACTTCCTAGCAATGCTGATTTACGACTCCACATTTAGAAACCTCCATTCCGTATTTATTCAAACGAATCTCAAACAGTAGGCACAGGTACTTCGCGAAGAATGCTTTGCATAACTTCGCCAGCTTCGAGGCCCTTGATTTGATGTTCTGGCTTGAGGATGATTCTGTGAGCAATAGCAAGTTCTGCAATAGCCTTGACATCGTCTGGTGTGACGAAGTCTCGACCACGCATAGCAGCTGCCGCACGAGAGGTCTTCAAGAGAGCTTGGGAACCACGAGGCGAAGCACCGACGAGGACACGTGGATCTTCACGAGTTCTTGCGACGACTTCGACCATGTACATACGAATTGCAGGGTCTACGTATACATCTTCACACGCTTGTTGCATAGCAATAACACGTTGTGGGTCAGTAATAACGTCAACATCGACTGCATCTTTTCCACGAGCAATACGTCGGGAGAGGATTTCGTCTTCATCAGCACGGTCAGGGTATCCGACGCTCATCTTGAACATGAAACGGTCAAGTTGTGCTTCAGGTAGTGGGTATGTACCTTCTTGTTCGACAGGGTTTTGTGTTGCCATAACAATGAATGGTGCAGGGAGTTTGTGAGTTACAGTACCGATAGTAACTTGCTTCTCTTGCATAGCCTCAAGCAAAGCAGCTTGAGTCTTAGGAGGAGCACGGTTAATCTCGTCAGCAAGCAGAAGGTTACAGAACAAAGGTCCTGGCTTGAACGTAAATTCGCCCTTCTTAGCGTCGTAGATGTTAGTACCTGTAATGTCGGCTGGTAGCAAGTCAGGCGTAAATTGTACACGCTTGAAGTCACAACCAAGCGCATCGGCAAACGTATTGGTCATCAATGTCTTAGCCAATCCAGGATAATCTTCGAACAGAAGGTTACCATTGGAGAGGATATTGACGAGTACGTTGTCGATAACGTGGGCCTTTCCGATAATTACCTTCTGTACTTCAACGCTGATCGCATTAGCGATTGCGCCGACAGCTGTTAGGCGTTCTCGGACCTCTGGGGTGCTTTGGTGCTTCGGCTGGGCCGGAGCGGCCGGTGCTACAGGTGCGGCTGGCGCTACTGGTGCTGCAGGTGCGGCTGGTGCCGCTGGCGCTGCTTGCATTGGTGGCGCTGGTGCCGCTGGCGCTGCAGGTACTGGCGCGGGCGGGGTTGCTGGTGGTGCGGGGGGTTGCATGTCAATTTCCTCCTATATTTTTTTCAGTTTCCCCAACGTCGAACTATGGGTATAATTTCCCTTAACTCATCGTTGGAATATGTTCTTGCTGAACTTACAAGTTCTACAAGGCGGGGTTCACGAACCATCTGCATAATTTCTGCAGGGGTCTTGCGGACGAATTCGTCTCGCGTGAGATCATTAAATTGCCGAACTTTGGAAAGGAAAGCCTCCCGTACTCGGACCTGATACAATGACGAATCAATCTTCGTTGGTCGTTCTCTGAATCGAGTTAAATCGAAGACGTGCCTCCAATTTTCTTTTTCAGGAACAACCATGATGGCGATAGCAAGTAGTGCAAACAAGTTCAATATGATCAGCCACTTCAGATATGTGTCGCTTGTTAGCAAAACGACTGCTCCAATTGCTTCTGTGAATGGTTGTGTAAGCGCACTCGAAACGTGACGGCTTTCATCGAAGACGATGTTGAACTCATCTTGGTTTCGAGTAATCGTGGTTGAGAGTTCTTCATTATCGAATTCCATCATATCTCGAATGAGAGCACGGAAGTAGAGTTGATTACCGTTCCATTTGGTATCACCTTGAGCTGCGATAAGACCGTCAGGGTCTGTGTCCCAGCAGGAGTGGGCATTATCAGGATACAAATCGGAACCACATTGTTGCTTACCGGTGAGGTCTGCATCTGCTTCGTCCCAAAGATGGTTAGCGAGAACTGAGTGGTCGGATACGAACACAATGCTCCCAGTGACGTCAACCTTTCCAACCTCTTTGTCTGAGGTCTTATCGTAGGCTTCAATGCCAGGGTAATCGATTCGTATCATAAGGTCGGTTTTACCGGTCTTTGGATTCGCTACATTGTTGATATCATATCCCGAACGAGCAACGAATGCTTGGTCGCTTGCCGAAGCCAGAACACTGACTTCTCTGCTATCATCTTCAACGTCTAGAACTTGAATGGCAGTAGGCGAGTGGAATAGAACTGGCATACGACAATTGTCCACTTGGGAGTTGGATACCAGTTCTTTTGTGCATGGGGTGCGCAAAGATGCTTCGTCCATATCATCAAGATCTTGATTTACAGAAGCCACAGACCACAAGCGAGTCTGGTCTTCAGGTTCTCTTTCTCCAACGGAGTTAGCGACTTCATAGAACCACTTTTGATCCAATATAGGAGCGTCAAAGTAGAGAATACCAAACTCTTCAGCAACCCGTTGTGCATTTGTTGAACTTGCTGCAAGAATTACTTTCCCGCCCTTTTCAGTTACGAAATCATAGATAGCGCTTGCTTCAGCAGCATCAAATGGTTTCTCAGGTGCAGTAATGATAAGCATTGTTCGGTGAGGGTCCTGCCAGTCGTTGACAAGCATTGGAGTCGACATAGTGTTGTAGATCTCATAGCCGTCGTCCTCTCCAAGAGTGTCTCTCATCTTGGTCAGTTGTTGATATTGATAGGCCCCGTCAGCATCCCGTACATACGGAGAGAACACTGTTTCTTTGGAGGAACTTGCGAGAACAATGAGCGTTGTGGAAAGGAGAATAGAAACGACAAGACCTGCCAATAATTTCTTTTCAACAGAGAGTTTTGTTTTCTCTGCTTCTGCCATAATTATACCTCATTTTTACTACAAGCGTAGTATGTTCCTTTCTTCGGAACCTCGTTACACACATAATGATTCTGCCTTGACGTTTAGTCCGGTTTGGTATAAAACAGGTGTGGATTCCTACCAGTTTTCGGGTCACTCAATCGTTTTTAGAGCGTGTTAGAGCAGCGATTCCTACTAAAACGAAAGTCATCAAGAAACTCACGGAAGGAAGCGCCGAAGAGTCCTCGTCTGCAGAGCCTGAACTAGAGGAACCTGAATCCGTTCCTGAATCGGAGTTAGAATCTGATCCGTCTCCGTCTTGTATTTCAATATCAAACACGACACTCCTCTGTATATTGTTCCCTTCTGAGGTGACTGAAATAGTAACTTCACACGTACGACTAGGATGGGCAGTAGATGGCTCGATTCTGAATGTAAAAGATTCTGCTTCTTGACCATTAATTCCAGTAGGCTGCACCTGTACGTTTAGAGCAGAATCAAGCTCGGTTATATCAAGAAGCGGACAACTACGAACCTCGACTTCTATTGCCTTTGCAGCATCGACAGAGTTGCCCATATTGTTGAGATGAAGAGTCGCTTCAACCCAAGTTCCTGCAGAGATTGCATATGTCGGTGTCGTCGCCTCTGGAACGAGTTTATGTGAGCGGGGAATCTTGAGATCTGCCTCGATTTCTTTACTTGATATTTCAGCCGAACCCGCAGTTTCAGTGGCTGTTATCTTAATAGAAAACGATGTATCTGTGGAGAATCCACGTACATCATCAGGATTCGAACTGAGTAATTCGACAGAAAATGTTTCGTTTTCTTGGGATGAGACAGTGATTTCTTCATTGAAAGTGGCTTCTAACAACTCGTCTTCCGAGTCAAACTCAACTGAAATGGTCAGAGTAACGTCGCTCATTCGAGTATTCTCCACGTAAAAGTAGACAATATCTTCAATTTTCCACTTTTCGCCATCAAGCATGAGCTCATAACTCGGCTCTACATCTGTTTCCCAACCGAATTCCCATGGATTGTTGTCGGCGGGGAATTGAGCAGATGAATTCGGAATAAAGGCAAACATGAGTAACGAGAAAACAAGTAAGCACTTCACTCTCATTCAGAAGCCTCCAATATCTGGTTGAGTGAACGCTTTGCAAGCACCTTGACCATGGCTTTTCTGTATCGTGGAGGAAGCGTAGTATTGTTCACTGGCTTGATTGATTTCATTACTGCTTCAGACAAAGCCTTGACTTGAGCTGGGTTGAATTCACCAGAGAGTTCTGCAACTTGTTCTAAATGGAGGCGTGGTATTGATTCAAGCGCTGTGGAGGCAACTCGAAGTGTCGATCCGTCTCCTGGAATCCATGCTGCTGAAATCCCTGCTTCAGGGAAGTCCCAAGATTCACGTACACGTAATTTATGATAAGAACCCACTCTCGAAGAAACGTTTTCGGGGAAGGTTACCTTGAGTACAAATTCACCTTCCTGAAGGACATTTCTTGTAATTCCATCGAGTTGGAAAAACTCTTCAGCAGGAATTTCTCGCGACCCGTTAGGACCAATGAGATGGATAATTCCTTCGAGAACCATCAGTGAAGGAGCTAGATCTCCTTGGTAGGTGGCAACGCAAAGAGTATTCTGATTTGGAATAACTCTGCAATCAGACCCACTACCGCAATCTTCCTTGTGGCACCAATCAATTGAGCGACGCCAGTCTTCGCTTTGATTAAACCAGAAACAACGAGTATCAACACAAAGATTCCCTCCAAGCGTTGCGTTGTTACGGATCAAAGAAGAAGCGACTTTGGCTGCTGCTTCTGCGAGGAGTGGGTGCACATCATCTGACCCAGCAATTGCGTTGAGTCGAGCCATCGCTCCAATTTCGTTCATTGAAATTGTATCTGTTCCTGAGATCTTTGCAAGAGAGATGACGTGCTTTTTCACATTAATGTGCCATTTATAATTTGGAAGTAAGTCCGTCCCACCAGCAACCCAATCGAAGGATTCTCCGAGTCCCATGAATGAAGAAGCCATTTCACAGGCCTCTTCTATAGATTTTGGATGATGGAGTTCAAACGGAGGCATGAGCATCATTGCTCACCTCCCATGTGGCGTTGTTCTTGTTTGAGCCATGCTTTTCCAGCCAAACCAAGTTCTGCGAGTTGCTCTGGATCTGGTTCTACAGCGGTCCTCCATCCTTCGACTTGATCTTCCATAGGTCTTTCAGGATCGAAACCAAAGAGGACACCGTTAACATATGCAGATGTATCTTCGCTTCTTTGGCGCTTTTTGTCGCGTACTTTGTGCTCGTTACCACGTTCAACCAATGTCGCTTGGAGAGGCCCATGAGTCAAACGCGGTGCTGGCAAGTCGGTTGGTTCAATACCATCCAGTGACTTTGTCTTGGCCGAAATTGCTTTCCAGACAACATCAGGAGTCAATGGTAGTTCTCTGATACGAACACCTATGGCATCATAGACAGCATTCACAACAGCGGGAAGAATCGGCAATAATGGACCTTCTCCGGCTTCCTTTGCTCCAAATGGCCCTTCTGGATCAGATGATTCGACGATAATCGGAGTTACGTTCGGCATTTCATGAACCGATGGAATCTTGTATTCCAGAAGATTTGGATTTTGAAGATGCCCAGTTCGTCCATAAACCATCTTTTCAGACAGAACTTGTCCGAGACCCATGTGGCAGGAACCAATTATCTGTCCTTCAACTGCAAGCGGATTGAGGGCTTTCCCACAATCGTGTGCAGCCCATACGTCCGTACAAGAGATAAGGCCGGTTTCAACATCCACATCGACTTCGGCTACGTATGCAGAGAATGAATAAGCAGGAGCTAATCCAGCGGCTGCACCTTTGTGAACGCCACCCATTGGAGGTGAGCGATATGCACCACTTGCAATAAGCGATCCTTTGTCTTCCTGGGCTTTATGGAGAGCTTGGAGATACGAAACACCGACAGCGGGGTCATGTTTGTAGTAGATTCTTCGGTCATTAAGGACCAGCACGTCTGGATGATACCCAATCATTTCCCATGCAGCATTAAGCAACTTCTCTCGGATTTCCAATGCCGCTCGTATAGCAGCATTTGCATTCATGAACGTAACTCTGCTTGAGTAAGAACCCAAATCGACAGGGCTTGTATCACTCTCATGAGAGCGTACGTGAATCATCTCGATTGGAAGGGCTAATACTTCGGACACAACCTGTGCGACAGCAGTCGTAGAACCTTGCCCAATATCTGCAGCACCTGTGTGAACAGTTACCCCTCCATCCATGTCAATCTGCATGTGAACAGTTGCGTGAGGGAATCTGTTTGGATCCCAATGGATTGGCAATCCAGAACCTGAGATGAAGAAACCGCATCCAATTCCAATTCCTTTGCCAAGCGGCATTTGTCTAAATTTCCGATCCCAGTTTGAACCTTCACGCACACGTTCAAGCGCTTCTCGCATCCCATTCGATGTGATTCTGAATCCAGAAATTGTTCGACTGTGAGGTGGCAAGAGGTTGGCAAGTCGCAAATCGATCGGATCGACTTTGAGTTGCTCTGACATTTCGTCAAGACCAACTTCGACTGCACATCTGGTGTTTACAGCACCGTGCCCACGCATTGCTCCACTAGCAGGTTTGTTGGTCCAAACCCGAGCGCCTGTGTAGTGGAAGGAACCGAGTTCGTATGGCGCTGTTGCGAGGACGCCGTTGTAGTATGAGGTTACGTGTCCGAAGGATGCAAATCCTCCACCGTCGATGAGAGCGTCGATATCAAAACCAGAGATTCTTGCGTCTTCATCGGCGGTCATCTTGACCTCGATATGACTTGGATGGCGGCCTCGATTGATCCAATACACTTCTTCTCTACTGAAATTGATACGTACAGGGCGTCCTGCCTTGCGTGAAAGAATAGCAGCACACATCTCGTGAGGGAATGGGTCGGATTTCCCGCCGAATCCACCACCAACAAACGTTCGTATGACGTTGATTTGATGCATTGGAACATCGAGTACAGTGGATAAAGCACGATGTGCATAATGTGGAACTTGTTGAGGCGTGTACAATTGCAGACGTCCGTTTGGATCCCAATGAGCGACAACTGCATGCGGTTCGGTAAATCCGTGATGAACACCTTCCATCCGCCACTTTCCATGCGAAGATGCAGATGGTTCTTCAACTAAAGAACGGTCTCCGAATTCTTGGAATACACGCTTCTGAACATTTGTCTTTCCGACGTGATACTTACCACGCCAGTGAATGGGTTCATCTTGGTCTTCCAAGCCTTTCTTTGGGTCAAAAACTGGTTCAAGGACTTCCCATTCGATATCAAAGAGATTCAGTGCTTCCATCGCAGTAGCTTCATCAATTGCTGCTACACACGCAACAAGGTCTCCAACGTGTCGAACTTTTTCGATTGCCATAGCATGTTCATCCTTCGTAACAGGTAGAACGCCAAAGGAATTCGGTGCATCTTGGCCTGTTGCAACCGCTAGGACACCGGGTAATGCTTCCACTTTGGAGGTGTCAATCGATTTGATTTTGGCGTAGTGATGAGGAGAGCGTAGAATCTTTCCAATAATCTCGTTTGGCAAACGTACATCGTCACCATACCATGCCTGACCAGTTACTTTAGCGTGGGAATCCACCAAAGCCCGTGGTTTACCGACCGAGGTACCAGTTCGATATCTGTCGTGAATGTGTGAACCTGCAGGTTGCGGCTCCTTGCCACCCACAGACTCTGGTATCCAATCGAGATCTCGAGGCGCCATGTTTGGATGTGAACCACCAGAACCAGGAGGAGGGAACTTTTGCTTCCCTGCAACACGCTTTCCATCCTTTCGAGTGGTTCCACGTGAAGCCCCTGGTTGCTGCCGATATCCACCAGACATGAGATCATCTCGCATGGCCCGGTGGCATCGATGGCTGGTCTGGCCCTTCTGGGTGAGGATTTGGATGGGGGTTGCTAGCAGGCATTGGAGCAGGAGCATCTCCTCGTTTAATTTCCGCAGCTGCTTCTATTGAATCGATAATTTGTTGATATCCAGTACACCTACACAGATTCCCGTCAATTGCACAAGAAATTTCTTCTCGAGAAGGTTCTGGGTTTGAATCGAGCAACGCTTCAGCAGCCATGAGAAAACCTGGTGTGCAGAAACCGCATTGAGAGCCGCCGTGTGTTGCGAAGCAGGTTTGAATCGGTGCCAAATGTGCCCCTTCAGCAAGTCCTTCGACTGTTGTAATATCATCGCCTTCAACTTGACCTGCAAGACAGAGGCAAGAAAGACGAGGCTCTCCGTTAACGAGGACTGTACAACAGCCACAGGTCCCAAGATCACATCCACGCTTGACACCAAGCATGCCTACTTCATCTCGTAAAACGTCGAGCAGAATGGCGTTTGATGGAGCGAGGGCTTGTACAGCATGACCGTTTACATTAGCAGACCATACTTTCTTTGGCGTTGTTGGTATCATTGACACGTGTGCTTCTCCAACCATATGACTCGCCCAACCTTACCTAATCAAATCCGCATATCAACATAGGGTTCGCAATTACTGCTCATCAACCGTATCTTCGTCTTTACGAGATGATGCGGCAATTCCTAAGCCAATGATTGCCATTGTCCCAATTATGCCAACTGCTGGAAGACCTTTACTTTCTTCGTCTGAGACGACATCGGTATTTGCGTCCATAATCATTACATCTGCAGTGACCAGAGGCGTAGAGGAGGATTGACCTCCAGATTCATTGTATTGGATTCCACGTAGAGAGATGGTATGATTACCCAGCACAT
>JABGWN010000029.1 GCA_018645535.1 Methanobacteriota archaeon | reverse complement strand
TGAACGAGACATTCGTCGCAGCAAACTACCTCGCTCGCTCGGGTTTGTCTGTTCTTTTTCGAGATGTTCTGAGAATTCGGCATAGTCTATTTTAGTATCTTCAAGGAGAAGAGATGCTGTGTTGAACGAGGATTGGTCAGCATGTTTGAATCGTCCTGTATCAGTAATTAGACCTGCTAGTAGCATTTTACGTACATTTGTGGAGAGGCAAGTAGGAGCATGAATTGTTAGGAACTGCGTAATTATTTCTGTCGTTGCTCGTACATCCCATTGCAACATTAAATCATCTTCTTTGAGATTCCAACCATTGGTTGCATGGTGGTCAATAACGAGCAACGGAACATCTGGTAAATCGAATCCAACCTGATCGGGTGAGCCAGCATCGACGATGACTATGCCGCCCATATTTTGAGGCCAAGCAGTTCCTTTTTCTGTGATTTTACGAAATGGAGCATCGTATTTGGAAACCATTTTTTTTGCGACTCTGCCAAGATGCAATCCACATGATAACATTCCTGAGTGGTATGATGAGAGAGCTACTGCTGATCCAACAGTATCCATGTCGCCATTCTGTCCAGTTACGACTGGGACGGCCCCTGTGGCTAGAGCGTTATCAAGCCATAGTTTCATGGCTTCAAGTTGTTCCATATGTGAGGTCAAGCTTCTCCCTCAAGCGAGTTCTTGAGTTCTTCATATGCTGTTACAAGTTTTGCTTCATGCTCAGCGAGACGCTCTGCATGTTCTGAAAGTGTAGAATGAGTGGCTTTCAATTCATCAATAAGTTCGTTACGATTGTCAACTTCAACCAAGACTCCTCCGAGTTGTCGATGAAGTGAAAGTCCTTCTGGATGCTTTTCAACTGCATCAATTGTGGTCTTCAGTTCTTGCAATTGGGCACGAACTGTTGCGACTTGATGGCGTGCATTTTGTACTTCGGAAACGACAACTTGGAGTTGTTCCATGGTGCTCATGATTCATTCGAATCGCTATTGGTTGATGAACCTGCGGTTTGGATTACCTTGAGAATTTCATCGGCTGCAATGAGTCCACGAATGCGTGTGTTCCACATTGCTCTGAGATCTTTCGCATTTAATTCATTTAAGTTAAAACTGAATTGATAGTCATCAATTGAGGTGGTTTCAGACTCACTTGTCATTGATTCTTGCATGGCTTTGCGCTGACGCACATTCGAACGCTTAATCGTGCAAACGAGTGAAAACGGCGTCTCCGCCATTTCTCATCACTCCTCTTCTTCAGCTGCCTTACGCTCGAAGTCGAGTGCGGCTTGTTGTGCAATGAATGCCATGTCGGCAGTTGTTGCACCTTCAACAGATCGTCGAAGAATACGTGCGTTAGCATCGCTAGCACGTGTGAATGGTTCCCATGCGCCACCAGCGAAGGTGTGTCCGCACTTTCCACAGGACCAAATTCCTACGGATTGTCGGGTAACCTTGCGGTAATGGCAAACTGGACATGTATATTTTGCATTTTTCTTAGCGAGTGCACTGCCTGCATTTCGTCGTACGCTAACACCGTATCGTGCTCCGAATCGTGCTGTAGCCTTTGCTTTCTGGGTTCTCTTAGCCAATCAGTTCCCCTCCTTTTCTGCAACCATTTCTCGTAGTTCAGTACACTTCTGCTCTGCGACCGCAAGAATCTCTGCAAATTCGCTCGGAGTGAACACTCCTCTTAGTCCCTTCTGTAGGGAGTGGAGGTGTCCTTCATCACCGAGAGTGATATGGATTCGCTCGTCTCCGCCCAATTCTTCTTCTTCGGATGGGTCGTAAACGAATCTTCCACCAGCTCGGGTGAACGATGCCATAATTGGTGAGCCGTTGACTAACAATCGGTGATCTTCGCCAACATCAAATCGTTCAGCAGGGACAACTGCGGTTCGCAATGCCGCAATAGCAGCAAGTCCAGCAGCATCGAAGATGTTTCCACCGTCGGAGAGTACGTGGATGTCGATCATGACGCCCCATACTTTCTCACCAGGAACGATACAGAGTTTCTCCATATCGATACAACCAGATTCACGGATTCCTCTGTCGACAACTCGGCCTAATTCAATGGATTGAGGTGATGGTGGCCCTGGCTCGTACTTTCTGTGAGCAACAGGTCGTAGTTCAGCACCGCACATCAAGGAACCTTGTGTTGGTCGGTCTGGCCAAGGAGTTCTAATTTCGAATTTTACGCCAGCATAGATGATGGTGTCTCCCCAAACGACCTTTGCAGAGCCTTCTGCATTGTAGAGGCAGTCGACTTCAAGGGATACATTTCTGCTGTCCCATTGTCCACGTCCATCAATTCGCTGATTATCAGCAGCAAGTCTCTCAAGTTCTTGGCGCAAGAGTGTAGGTACAAGTTCAACCATCAGTTATCACCTCGTTCATAACGACGCTTAAGGGCATCAACCATGAGTACATGAATTTCAGATGCAGCTTTGAAATTGTATTCCATTGCAAGATTGAACTCTTCAATTGAAAGGTCTCCATCCATTTGCAGGAATGCGATTTCTCCAGTATTTGGTAGAATTCCAACTGGCAAATCTGCTTGCCCATAATTGTCTTCGGCTTTGTCCAAATCGAGGACAACTGTGTCTTCGATTTTACCTGAAGCAACACCGACAATCATGTCACGCATTGGAATCCCTGCATCGGCGAGTGCAACTGCTGCTGCGGTGATACCGACACATCGAGTTCCAGCTTCAGCAGCAAGAATTTCGATTTCAACTCGTATCTTTGAACGTGGGTAACGTTCGACAAGCACAACAGACTCAAGTGCTTCTGCTGTTACCTTGGAAATTTCTCGAGAGCGTCGATTGAATCCAGGTCTAATACGGTCTCCAGTGGAGAACGGGGCCATGTTGTATCGTACGTCAATAACTGCACGATCTTGTCGTTGAATCTTACGTGGATGTGCTTCCATCGGCCCATATACTGCAGCAACTGCAACATTCAGTCCATGGGTTACCATGGCTGAACCATCAGCCGCAGGTAATACACCCGCTTCAATCGATACTGGACGCATCTCATCTACTGTGCGTCCGTCTAGTCTTTTTCCATCGTCTCGCAATAGCTTGACGTCTCCATATCCTCCCATTAGTTTTCACCTCGTTGTTGTTCTAGCGCATTTACTGCATCTTCGAAATTGTTCATGTGGCCTTCATCGACCAGTGTTTGAATCAGTCCACGTACTGTGAACATCTTGTCAGCATCTCCATGGACCCAAACTCTACCGTTATCTGCTACGATAATTCGGCAATCTGTTAAATCTCTGATTCTGCCAACCATTGAATTGTTATCTCCTCGGAGTGTATCGATGAGATTGACTGGAATGGCGATAACGCAACCTTCGTTAAGTCTGCGTAATCCAATGCCCTTCATTGTAAGGACCATGTTGTGGGCCTCATCGACTTCTTGGACACGAGCAAGTGCTGCATCTCCGATTCCAAGGTGTTGACGGGTTGATCCGAATTCAACTTTCCAAGGAGCGAGAGACATAGGTAAGAGTGCCTGGAATGGTCCGTTCACGTCGAAGAACCATAGGTTGTTTCTTACTTCTGCAACGACGCCTACAATCAGATCTCCAGATCGTGGCATGTATGCGCTGTTAATTGGACGAACTGATACGACATCGTTCTGTTCGTTAAGCCACCCAAGTCGGGTTGCGATGAATTCTTCGTTCTGTGCTATTGCACCAGAACCTGCGTGCTTCCCGGTGGATGGTCCGATGACCATTCCCGGGGTCACTAGGCGCTGCTCGGCGCCAACTTGACCTTCGGACATTCTTTTCTCTCCAGTCCCGCCCACTGGACATCCCATGATAAAGGACACCCCTAAGCCTGCGCTACAATTCTTTGACTTCAGCTTCTGATGCTCGCTTCAAAACTTGACCAATGATGTCTCCTTTCATTCCAGCAGGTATCTCAACCACACATGCCCAATCACCATTTTCGAGCCATCCTTCTTTCTCTTGATAGGACCTCAAGAGGTTGTTCACACTTCCGTATGAGGAGCCTGGTATGCGAAATGCCAAACGTACAGATTCAAAACTTAGAGGTATCAGTGGCTTTAGTTTAGCGATAGCATCTTTCACTTGGTCTTCTAAACGTTTGAATGGATCGACAGTGTATTTCGATTCTTCCAACGCTAGTTCGATACGAGTCCTTGGGTGAGGAGATTTTGAACGAGGATCTATGGCTTGTGTTTGGATGTGATGAATGATTTGTTGACGCATTGTTTCAACACGTGCTTTTCGTTGGGCAGTTGTGAGTTGAATGGATCCTTTTTTGAGAATAATCATGAGTATTTTTTCAACATCGAGTGTCTCAAATGTCTTCAGAAGTATTTCTTCAGACGGTCTTTCACCACTTCGAGCATCATGAAATATTTCATCCATGGCCATAACATCATCAAGATCGAATTTGGATGGGTCAAGTTTCCACTCTTCAATTCGGTCAGGATCGACAAGTGCTTCGTAGCGCTTCCCACCTTTTTCAATACGAGCAAGAACGGAATTATCGAGGCTTACCATGGTTCCACCAGTTACTCGATGGAGCAAGGTCCCAATGAACCTACCTGTTTTCAGTCTTCAAGTGGCTTGAGTCTGTCAAGTTGCTTTGTAACTTCGCCACGGTCAAGGATTCTGTATCCGTCTCCGTCAATGACGACGACTTCAACAGCTTCACGGTTGAGTTCAGTGTCGTTTGCAGAGCGAAGCGCTTCTAATCCCATCTTCATAGCAGCATTGAGTGTCATGCCAGCCTTCCAGTTCTTTTCGAAGTATTCGATAACTGTGTTCCTGTTGCTGCCAATTGCACCTGCATGGTATGATTGGTAAGCACCAGATGGATCTGTTTCATAGAGGTGAATTCCTTCATCGTCAACGCCACCAATGAGAAGTGCAGTTCCGAAAGGCCGTGAGCCTCCGTATTGTGTGAATGATTGCTTGAAGTCACACAGTTTCTTGACCAGTACATCGACTGGAACAGTATCTGCATAAGTGATTCTGTTAATTTGTGATTCAACACGGGCACGAGCCACGAGTTGTCGAGCATCTGCTACAAGTCCTGATGTTGCAACGCCAATATGCTCATCGATTTTGAACATCTTCTCGATTGATTCTGGAATGATAAGGCGGGAAGCAATTCTCTTATCGCAGACTAGAACGACACCTTCTTTGAATTTCAGGCCAGCGGTTGTTGTTCCTCTTTTTACAGATTCACGCGCATATTCAACTTGGAATAATCTTCCGTCTGGGCTGAATGTCGTAATTCCGTGATCGTATCCTCTTCCACTTGGTTGCATTATCTCACCATTTCCTTCTCGTCGTCGACGCTTTATGAGGGTGCGGGTAGGCGACCCTTGAGTTCAACCAAGAACACGACCCATTTGAACACTTGGCTTTGTCTCCCTTAATCTCATGAAGTTGAACTTGTACGCCCAGACATGCGCATAGCCGTCCTCTCTTCAGGTGGTAAGGATTCTTCCGCAGCATGGTGGTGGGCACAATGCCGAGGCTGGGATGTGGTGGCGTTAGTCACTGTCCGAATTCAAGACGGGGATTCCCATATGTTTCAGGTCCCATCCACAAAATGGGTCGAACAACAAGCAATCGCAGCCCAAGTTGATTGGTATTCAGTTAAGGCATCAGGCTCAGTTGACGATGAAATTTCAAGTTTAGAGGTTGTTTTGGATGAATTGGATCTTGATGCTATCGTTAGTGGTGCATTACGTAGCGATTTCCAAAAGGTGAAACTTGAGAACATGGCTCACCGGCTTGGAATCCATTCATTCTCACCTCTTTGGCATCAAGATCCGTATACTCATCTCCACGGTATGATTGAAAATGGTTTTAAGATTATGATAAATTCAGTTTCTTGTGAAGGTTTGGATGGTCAATGGCTTGGAAGAGTATTGGATTTAGAAAATGTCAGAGAACTCAAATTACTCTCTGAAAAATACAGATTTAATGTTGATGGGGAAGGTGGTGAATACGAAACCTTCGTTGTTGCAGGCCCCCATTTACCACATACTTTGAAGGTTGTAGGGACTGCTTCTTTTGATTCAATACGTGGTGTGTTCACAATAACGAAGGTTCATTGAATTGCACTACGGGCGAGTTCAACTGCTTCATCGACAATTTCTCCGGAAACTCCGATGTGATTTGCTGGATCAAACATTGCTTCAAGTTCTTCTGCACTAAATGCAGCAACAATCGCTGGTGTTCGACTGCAAACATCGATGAGTTCCTCTTTGTTTGCAACAGCGGTAAACGACGCTTCACGAAGAATCTCATGTGCTTCATCTCGAGCAATACCGTGGTCGACTAAATCGATCATTACCTTTTCAGCCATAACCAATCCTCGCTGTGATTTGATATTCTCCATACATCGTTCAGCATCGACCCACATATTGGTCAATACATCTCGCGTTTTGGCAATGACATCTTCACACAAAGCAGATCCATGAGATAGAGTAAATCGCTCACTGCTCGAATTTGCAAGATCTCTTTCGTGCCAAAGTAATGCATTTTCATAGGTTGGAATGATGAATGAACGGACAATTCGTGCCAATCCTGATGCGTTTTCAGACTTGATTGGATTCTTCTTGTGCGCCATCGTTGAGGATCCTACTTGTTTCTCGACATCAAATCCTTCACCGGCTTCTTGTAATTCAGAGCGTTGTAGGTTTCGTATCTCCTGGAGAATCTTCTCACAAGATGTAGCTACATTAGCAAGCCAAGATACGTATTCGATATATCGATCTCTACCAACGACTTGAGTTGTTGCTAAAGGAACACCAAGTCCTAAGTGTGTTAGAATCAATCGTTGTAATTCACGTGCATTTTCACCCTGAGCAGCACCTGTTCCGACTGCTCCCAGGAATTTACCAACTGCAATACGAGGTGTCGATTCATCAAGTCTTACCAGTTGTCTCCTCAATTCATCAAGCCAGACTGCTGCTTTGAGGCCGAAGGTGATTGGAACTGCAGCTTGTCCGTGAGTTCTACCGAGCATAACAGTATCTCGTTCGCGTTCTGCGACATCTGCACAAACACCAATGAGTAGGCATAATTGTTCTCTTAGCATAACAATACTATCACGGAGTTGAAGCGCAACCGCTGTATCCACAATGTCGTTTGAAGTCGCACCAAGGTGGATGCACCAACCTGCTTCTCCTGCGGCTTCAGCCATGGCTTTTGTTAACGCCATGATATCATGCCGTGTTTCTGCTTCAATCTCTGAAACTCTTTCCTTTGTGACTGATGTTGGATTGGCTATTGACTTTACGATTTCATAATCAGTTTGAGAGACTCTTCCGAGTTGCATGTGAGCCCATATGAGTGCACGTTCAACTTCCAATTGGCGTTCATGACGGCCAAGCTCTGACCAGATGTGTTTGAACTCTTGACAGCCGTATCGATAATCGAGTGGACAGAACGCCATAAGACACGCTCAAGAAGAGGCTTCATGAACCTTACTTGAGAGCATTTTTGGAAATACTTCCTTTAGAGGTCCGATTTATCAGGCATCATTGCCGTTCGAATAAGAATCATTGCAAATATACTCGATATCAAAAATGATAGACCCACATAGACCGAAAGGTTGTACCACATCATT
>JABGWN010000028.1 GCA_018645535.1 Methanobacteriota archaeon | reverse complement strand
CATCATTTCGAAAGTTACGCTGTGCTCATTGGTACGGAAGGTATCGTCGAAGAGTATCTCTTGTTCGATAACTGAACCATCGATGGTCCGTTCGAGAATAACGCGCACGTGACACTCTTGCAGAGGGTTGCGCAGTGCACAGGACTCGCTGCTGCCATCATGCTCGACGGTGACTACGCCTTCGTACGATGCTGTTCCTTTGGACGGCACCAAGTCAATGATTGTGGATTTAGCCGTCGGAGCACATACACATTCCATGTTATCTGACTCCACGATTGCCATTTTTTCGACAACCACTTCTACGGTGTCGATTTGGATTGAATCGACGGATGTAGAGGTCGCTGTGACCGTGTAAAGACCCGGCGAGGCGAACGAGTGGGCGGCGCTTTCACCGGTTGCTGCGTTTCCGTCTCCAAAGTCCCAAGAGACAACATCCCCTGCGGATACGGTGTTGAAGATAAACTCGAAGAGTCGCTCAGTGATGACATCTTCTTCATCGTTATCGCCTTCGTCGATCTCAACAAGCGTGTATTCATTAACGCCGTACACATCTTGAGCATCGATGGAAAAGTCACCTGAACTTGAGGAATTGGAGGTCGTAAGGGCAGTTAATGCTGCGCCTGATGCCGCACTAAGCAGCAGTAAGAGGACAATGGTGGCAATCGATAGCGAGTACTTCATGTTTCTGAGATTGAGGTTCTCCTTTTGAACATCTGTTTCTTGGAAAACGCGTAATGCTCTTCAAGAGTATCATTTATTTTCTTCAACCCAAGTAAAGAGTGTTCTCAATACAGGGCCTAGGGAAAGCCCCTTTTCTGTCTTCGAGTACTCTACCCGTGCAGGGACTTCAGCGAAAACTTCACGCTTAACCAATCCGACTTCGATAAGTTCTTCCAGCCGTCGACTTAGGGTAGTGGCAGTAATCGAAAGCTCTTTTTTCAGTTTGTTAAAACGAATTGCTTCGGGATTTGACGATAGATAGTAGAGTAATTCCAGTACATACGATTTACCTAAGAGGTCGACGAGTTTCTTCCCTCTGTATTGAAGACACACAGGAATTTGTTGCTCAGTTTGTTGCTGCTCTGGTGGTTGCATGTTACAACCTACTCCACCTTCTATATCAACAACCAAGTATCAACCACAATACCATGGTCTCTTCGCTGAAACTTTTCCGTCTTAATAGCAAAGCCTCATGCGATGGGCAAGGAGGAATGAATAACATGAGTAAATGCGGATGTGGACGATCACCAACGGGTATGTGCAAAGGATGGCACGGACTGACAGCTGAAGAATTCGAAGCGAAATTGAAGGAATTTAAGGAAGAAAACCCTGAGGAATAAGTATGGCTAGAAACTGGAATACAATTTTACGTTGGGTTCATCTTTTCTTTGGAATGATGATTTCTGCTTATTTCGCTCGAATTACCTTCACTGGAAACACCGACGCCTGGGACAATGACCCTTGGGTCACGATGGTTGTAGGACAAGCTGTGGTAGCCATTGTTTTCTGGACTGGAATCATCAAGTGGCAACTGCCTCGGATTAAAAAATGGAATCGAAAGCGCAAGAAGGCTGCTGAAGCAGTCAATGCATAATTTTGACCAAGGTTGAATTCGAAGTTACGGCCATCTGGCGCGCAACTGCTGTCCCCTCTTCTGAATCATTCAGATTCAGAGATATCGGAATTTTCCGGTCTTCGTAGAATTAGCAGCCCTAAGAGCAAGACAGCTGCCCCTCCGGCACCCATTGCAATGTACAATAATACGTCTTCAGGCGTCATTGCTTCATTGGCATCAGTGTTGTCTGCCGGAACGTCATCATTGACTCCGAAACTGCTACCGATGGAAGGTGCAGTTGAGGCGTTGTGACTGTCCATGTCCTTGAACAATCGAATCGTGGCATTTACTACCGATCCATCTGAACGAAGGTCTTGGTATGCATAATCACCTTCAGTCCAGTTGATATTAAATTCAATGATGAAATTTGTGTTGCATGAAGCATCGACCTTGGTATTGTTTTCGTCTCTTTCACAGTAGGCGTGAAGCTCACCTGAGTCCCAATCCAGGCTGCCGTTGTACAAGCCATCTCCATCGTGGTCGTGAACCAGGCGATGCGTCAAATTCGATGAGTTATCGGTGTTGTACCAAATAATCGAATCGTTATGGAAAATCTCAGGTGAGGATTGTGAGAAACCACTCTCTTTGACCAGTACGGTGAATGAACTTGCGGTGTGAGCGCCGGCCTGTAAGGGGGCAATGGAAACGACGGTCAAAATGCAGAATACGAGAAGAGGTAATACGACTTGTCGCATGCTTTGAAGGCTCGGCCACAGATAGATAAATCATGTCATCCAACGGGCGAATTAAAATACAACCCCTTAGTGAATTGTCCTATGAAATCCAGCCTTTTGTTCCAAAACAGCGATGCTGCTGACAGAGTAATCACCTTCGCTTTCGTTGGTCTAGTCGTTATTAGTTTGCTATCTGCAACAGCATACCTCGCTCTTGGAGGCGATGAAAATAATAAAACCGATTCGAATGAATCAGCGTGGGTCGACCCTGTTGTAGAAATCGAAGACGAACAGCACAGCCATACCGACTTGTTGGCACACCGTCTACAAACCGACAACATGCTTCTCATCGATTATCACAACCTCAACTGCGATGGAAACGTTGCACCACCACCCGAACTCGACAACGTTGCGGGACGACCATGTTCTCCTGAGTTCAAGAACGTTGGACCAACCCCTGGCGACTCATCAGAAATCGCTATTGAAGGTAACTTCATGGAAGATTGCGTAAAGAATCCTGACGGAACCGGTGGCTGCTATGCCTATGTCTCATCGTACAACCAATTCGAAATCTTGGACATCTCTGAGCCAAACAACATCGTTCTCCTCTCGACCTACTACGCTGAAATTGGTCGAATGATTGACATCAAGGTGACACCGGACAACAACTGGGTTTTGGTCAATCACGAATTGACAAACAGTGACTTGGATCCTATTCCAACCGATGATGACGCCAACAGCGGTGCGAACCGCCTCGATGTTATTTCCGTTGTCAACAAGAACGAACCAATCAAGGTCGCCGAGTGGAACAACCCTCCGGCAGGCTTCCACAATCAAGACATGCACGTTGATTGCGATTGGGAGCCAGCAAACCCTCTGTGGGCGGTTGAAGATTGCCACCTCTTCCTCTACGGCGCTGACCCCTATCCAGAAATGGTTGAAGGTGATTCCGGAACTTTTTACAAAGGCACACAAATCTTCTATGTCCCGCTCGGCTTCGAATCCTGGAACCCAACTGCGACCGATGAACAACAAAACGACAGCCGCCAAATCCTTCGCTGGGGCGGATACACTCCAAAACCAGAAACAACCTGCGGTGGCTCGATTTTCAACCACGATAACGTGTTCCATATCCATCCAATCACCGGTCAAAAACTCCTCTACATTTCCTATTGGGATGCTGGACTAAGAATTGTTGATGTTACAAACCCGCCAGAAGTTCCTGACCCTGAAGGCATCACTTGGCCTCAAGACAACGAGGTTGGACGATGGCTTGGATGCCCGAGCGCTGACGATGGCTGGTACGGCCCTGATGGTGGCGGACATGCAAACATGTCTTCCGAAGAGTGGGGCGGTAGCAGCGGTGCATTGAACGGCAACGGCTGGATTCACTATGCGGTGCCGTACGACCATCTACTTTGCAACGGAGCCAAGGATACTGACCCAATGGAAACATGGGACGCCGAGTGTGGAACAGGTCCAAACGATGCCGAATTTGGAATCAACTGGCGCCACTTAACCATGATTGCTCCAGAATACGGGACCAACACCAACCACACAGGTTACATTTGGACCATTGATACCACTGACCCTGCAAAACCGTTCTTGATGAGCAAATGGAAGCTTCCGGGTTCAAGCATTCTGCCTGATGGAACTGAACACCCCCACCACTACATCCCAGGCGGTTACATCTACAGCCCTCACAACGGTGACACAGGTACCAACGGCAACGTCTACTGGACGCACTACCACGCAGGCAACTGGGTGACCGACCACAGCGACATCTGGCAAGACCTCGTGTGGGTTGACGGCGTTCCGGCACCAGAAATCGGCTATCCTGCCATCGCACAAATGTCTGAAACGAAGACCATGGGCTACTTCCTACCGTCGGGTCCAACTTGGATGGAAGACCCCAAGGGAACCCTTGGCTACGACATGGCTGATTGTTGGGCTTCTTGTATGATTCCGTTTGATTGGGGATTACAATACGACCCACGCGGATATTTGTTCATCTCAGAAATGGTCTCTGGTGTCTATGTGGTTCAAATGGACGAGGACAAGAATCCTAACTTTGTCTATCCTCCACTCTATCCAAGCACTGAAGATTGAACAATATCCTCAACCGACCTTGTTCATCCATCAAATAACCTTTTGAGAAGTATCAGAAACGAGCGAATGTGCAAACATCACACACCTTGCTTGCAAGGTCGATTCATTGGAGTTTTATTGTCCTCTATCTCTATGGGCTATCCAAACAGATTGGTGAATTGGATGAACTTCAAGACAATGGACTCCTTCTGTTTGAGATTCTCTTTGCTACCGTTTTCCTCGTCATCGTGCTCTTCGATATTCTTACATGAGCCGCTTCAAGACCTTCCTGGGGGCTCGAGAACCGGTTCATATCGTCCATTATTACTTGGCTCGTTCACTTCACAAAGCAATGTACGTGGTCTTCATTTTACTTCCACTCAGCGGTTTGTTGATTGCTGCGTTGTACACGAAAGGATACCAGAGCGAGGATGAGTTGTTGATGGAAGCTGCGCTTGGCCTCCATTCGTTTGCCGCCCAGGCGAGCACAGCCCTCATATTGGCCCATATTGGCGCTGCTGTTTATTCTCGAATCAAAGGCGAAGGCGTTTGGTCTTCCATGGTTCCTATCTTGAAAGAAAACAAACCGTCTGAGAATGAGAAGGTCAAGAAGATCGCTGCTGTTGAAGAGCAATTTTATAATAAAGTCCAATCTCTTTTTTCCCGTGTAAACAAATGAGTAACCCCTTGGGCTATGCTAAATCGAGCATACACTGGGCTTTCCCTTGCAACCGCCAGTGGTTGTAACGGTAGGCAGTGTACTGGGGGACTGAACACCCATTGTACTCCTCCATAATGTCTTGAGGGGTTTGTCAGAACCCTTGCGATTTCATGGAAACGATATGTCGGTTGTCTGTATTCCAACGATTCAATTTGTTGTTGAATCTACACACAGGAACCATATGACTATTCTTCTTCTCTTTCGATTTGATATGAATCATCTTTAAGAACATACAGCGTCTTATTTTCACGAATCCACTCAGCGTCATCATGCCAAAATTTCAAACCACCACGATCATTGAGGTCTTGTATGAATTCATTTGGGAAATTATGAATTGCCTCATCAAATAATGCCATTTTTTCTTCATTATCCAATCCTTCATCATCCTCATCTCCACCAACGTGGATTATGATTTCTCCCTTGATGTTATATTTGTCGTTAACAAACTCAATTGGTATTTTACACCGATAAATATCACCACCATTGTGTCTGATTGATAGTGGGTTTCTACTGACCAAATTAAACCATTCTTCACATTCATTACACGGTTCATCGAAATCTTCGGTGTCTTTACCTTCCCAACTGTATGTGATGATTTCTAAAAATCCTGAACAAAGGGGGCATTTAATTTTATTTTCAAATACTTTATTCCATTCAACAATTGGAATCCATCGTGATTTTAATTCATCCGGTGCATCGTAATCTTCGCACCAAACATGCTTTCCATCAGGACTGACAATATGTTCAAACACATTTTGCCCTGTTTAACTTAGAATTAAAAGGTATCCTCGAACATAATTCCTACCCTCTGTATACCCAAGCGTGAGAAACTCATCAGAGGGTACGGACGCGTGAGACGCTTGTCGTAAGGGGATACAGAGGGCTTCCGAAGTTCACCTGAGTATATCGACTCAACCCATTCGAGCAACCATCTCGTCGATCATTGCTTCAGGGAGTGCAACATAGCCCACGTCCATGACGTGGTCCATGCCAGCATCAGAGTATCCGTATTCAAAGAATCCACGTACTAAGTCCCACTCATCGTTGTTGACGTTCATGTAGATATATCGTGATAGAGGTGCGTAGCTGCCATCGGCAACTGTGCTTGCTTCAGGCGTTACAGCCCCCCCAGCGTCTTGGACACCGTGTGTGTCGTTGTTGGCAATAGCGGCAACACTCAATGTGTTTGCATTCTCTTCATAGTATGCGTATCCAAAGTATCCGATTGCGTTCTCGTCACCGGTGATTCCGTTGACGATCTGGTTGTCGTCAGCAGAGTTTTGGTAGCCACGTGCACTGTCGAACCCTTCAGCTTCATATCCTTCCTTTCCTGCAAAGCAGTTCTTACAGAAGACTTGCTCTCCGAAGTACTCGTAAGTACCGGAATCGGAGTCAGCTCCCCAGAGTTTGACTTCGGAATCTGCACATGAAGCATCGAGGTCACCCCATTCGCGCAAATCGTCATTATCGTTGTTTGGCGTGATGGAAGTCATGTTGAGCCCGTCATCAGTGAGTTCAGACTCAGTCCAATCAGTGAAGATCCAACGCAGTTGACCCATGGACAATCCACCCATTTCGGTGATGCACTGGTCTGCCGCGCCACCTTTCTTGACAACGACGGATAGACCGTCGATTGCGACAACGAGTTGTGTGACGGTGATCTCCGAGTCAAGGCAGTTGAATGTGAATCCATCATCGCCAGCATCTGCTTCAGATGTCTTCCAATCCCTGCTCATGTCACCTATGTGTACTGAATCAGAGTCTGTGCTGCACACCTTGGATGCACCAGCACCAGATCCGCCGCCAGCCACAGTGACTGTGTAATCCGAGTTCGCATCGCTGTAAGCTTGACCCCAGGCGCTTGCGACAGGGAATACAGTACTGCTTCCTGCGATGTTAATCGTCTTTTGTTCCGTCTCTTCGTCGGCATCTCCACCTAAACAACCAGCCATACTAGCCATCATCAGAGTAAGGATAATTGTCCATGCCATTCCATTTTTCTTCATCATCATATTCGGTTCCCCGTTGTCCTGTGCTTAACCGGTTGGGGGATAGTGATTAACAGTAGATTCTATTTCTAAATATATATGTCTAAATAGAGATAAAGAGAGTAAAGAGGTGTTCTCTGTATCTCTTTACTCCTACCACAATTCAGGGGAGACAATTGGAACAACGAGGGGCCTTCCGCAAGTTGCAGTTAACTGGTGGCTCCACGGTTATTGTTTCTCTACCTAATGAATGGGTCAAGAGCAATAATCTCGGCAAGGGCGATCTGGTCAATATTGAAGAATTAGCTTCGGGAGATTTACGTCTTTCTCCACTGCAAGAGAACTCTACAAAACGGGAAATTGAGCTTGATTGTTGCGCAATCGGAGATGGTTTAATCGATCTCATGATTGGCGGGTACATCGCAGGAGCAGACGTCATCAAACTCACATGCTCATCCCCAATAACCAGGAAAACTCGAGCCGACGTTCGAGCGTTTTTGAGAGACACACGAGGAATGGAAATTGAAGTCGATAACGAAAAAGAGATTCGTATTGTGTCGATTCTTAACCCCTCAGAATTGCGACTCCAGGTGTCAATCAATCGAATGTACATCCTTATCTCAAGCCTCGTCAATGATGCTTTTGATGTTCTCTCGGGAGAATCCGTAGAATTGCTTTCTGACATCGACGACAGAGAGCGCCAGATTGACGCTCGACGCCTTTTGCTCGAACGTCAAGTTGCTGTATCTTTACAACAACCATCCGTTGAACGAAAACTTGGCATCGACCGGTTCTCGGCCATGGAACACGCGAACATTGCTCGAGTCTTGGAGCGAATGGGGGATCATGCAACGCGCCTTGCGCACTTGGTCAATGAACACTCAGATGTTGTCAAGATCAAAACCAAGGATATGCCCTTGTCTGCCATACCTGTGTGGACAAACAACCTCAAGACAATCGTTCACAACATGTACACACGCGATGTCGAACTCATTCATTCGGCCAAACTGGCACTGGCTCAACTTGGCAACGATGTAGAGGAAGCTGAAAGCGAGTTATGGACTGGGCGTGGTTCAGCTGATCGGCTCCTGAGTGAATTTAGAATTTCCGAATCGGTGAGGAGACTGTGTGCTTACAGTGTTAATTTCGCAGAAATTCTCCTTAACATGCTCATGTATCAACGACTTGAACGGGTTTAATCGGTGATTGTATGTCCTTTCTAAATCGTATTTCCAAAGATAAGGCTGGCACGATTTTGTTTTTGACGAGTTTATCGGTCATTCTCATCACGCTCGGAATCATCCAAACGTTGTTGTTTGAAACCATTACCTTCTTTTCAGACATTGCGGAACACAGAGGGTGGTTTTCCCTTGAGTGGGATTTTGGAGGCATTTTTTCTGCATCGGGATTTGCGTGCTTGCTTCTTGTTGTGGCATTGATTCTCGATTACGAGAGCAAAAAGGAAAAAAATCGCCTTTCCATTATCCCTCAAGAAGTTTGGAATCCTCACCACGGAATTGTGAAGGCCGTTTTCATACTTGTCGTTTTGCAATTATTGTTTAACGATAGTTTCCTGTTAGGCCTTTCAATCCTCTTTTTGACAATGATCTGGAGGGCCACTGGTAAACTTCAGATGAAGAGAATCTTTGGAGGCAACATTGAGATTTCCAATACGTGGAGGAACGTTCTCTTTCTGTTTATCTTTATCACGCTCTTCGACGCCATCACGATGAATTATTCTGGAGCATTCGGTGAATTCTTTTTACAGAATCAATGGACACCCACCGGTGCTTGTGAGGATCGTCGTTCCCTTTGTGACACGATGTCGTTCGGTGTCAACAGTCTGCTTTTGACGACGCTGCAGGTCGCATTTGGAGCGCTCATCATCGCGGTACCTTTGGGCGTTGGGTGCGCCATCTACCTCTCTGAGTATGCGCATCCAAGATTGGTTGCGATCGTGAAGCCAACGCTCGAAATTCTCGCTGGAATTCCTTCCGTCGTTTACGGATTTTTTGCATTCATCTATATTGGACCACTCGTGGTTCAGTTTGGCGAGTATGCATTTGCAAATGGGTGGATTGATGAGTCGCCAAATGTTCTCAATCCAATCAATGGGGCCATTGTGGTCGGCGTGATGATTCTCCCCCTGATTGCTTCAATGTCGGAAGACGCTTTGCGCGCGGTACCAAATGAATTGCGCGAGGGATCCCTTGCATTAGGGGCAACAAAAATTGAGACGACGATGAAAGTCATGATTCAGGCATCGTTATCCGGAATTGTTGCAAGCATCATCCTTGCTCTTTCGAGGGCTGTTGGCGAAACAATGGCGGTTACGCTTGCAGTAGGAACGGTTGCAGTCTACACCTCCAACATGTTCTTGCCAGCTCAAACGATGACTGCGTACATTGCGCAACGTGTCGGAGGCGACCTTCCATTCGGAGAAATTGGATACCTCACAATCTTCGCTGTAGGATTGTATCTCTTTGTCATCACCTTGTGTTTGAATTTACTCGGCAACAAAGTTCTGTCAACATACAGGGAGGCTTACTGATGAAAGACATCGATAAACTCCAGAAACGAAATCGTAAGTTGAGGGACCTTACGGAACGTGCAGGATCAACGGGTTTGGCGATTACGGGATTGATTGGTTTACTCTTTCTTGGCGTCTTGGTATGGCAAATTGCAGAACCCACGTTCATTAAAGGAGAACAAGGAGAAATCACTCCTGCAAGTGAATCAATACCAGAATCAGATTACAGGTTCAAATGGGACTTCCCAACAGTTGACGAAAATGGCGAACCATTCACCGATCCTGTCGTCCTTCGTTTTGGATGGGACGATGAAAACGGCTCTCATTCTCATGATGTCGAAATCAATGTCATCGAAACCCGACAAGTCAAAACAGACATCTACATTGATTCAACTGGGGTTGACCAAACTGAAATTGACGTGGGGCGGAAAACAAATTTCAACGCATATTCAAGCCTCACTGTCCCTGTTTCAGTTGAACAAATTTCAGGCCCAGTTCCAAACGCTGATGAAACGGGATATCCCGCAGTCAATACATTCGTTATCACTGGCGATGTCCATGTTTTATGGGATGATGAAAACAAACAGGTGTTTCAACCGATGGAGTTACTGGGCTGGATTACGCTGTTGATTCTTGTCGTTGTTCTCACATGGCCCAATGTAGCCGTCTTGAACATTATTCAGAAACTGAAAGGTCGTCGGACGTTGATCAAATTGGCATCGTACGTATTGGCTGGAACAACCTTTGCAATAAGTGACGGAATGTTTGTAGCCGCAGCATTAGGGAGCATATGTTGGCTTGTATCGGGGGTTATTCTCTACAAAATTGCTGAGGGAATTGAACGATTGGAAAGCTTAGGTAGGGAATTAAGCGAAACCTCGCGATTAAAGCATTCGATTTCGGCGAGAGATGGTGTGTTGATGTGGTCAAGAATGTTGCTGTTTACATCGACATTATTCATTCCTCTTCTCATCGACATTCCATTCTTAACCGAGCGTTATCAAGATATTTTTATCCCATACGCATCTGGAATTCGGGCTGCGTTTTATGGAACAATTTGGGTGATGCTAATTGCAATGCTCGTTTCTATTCCTGTCTCTGTTGGTGCAGCAATTTATCTTGAGGAGTATGCCAAGCCAAACCGCACAACAAAACTCATTCAAGCTCTGGTTACGAACTTAGCAGGTGTCCCCTCAATCGTGTTCGGTATGTTTGGACTTGCGATTTTCGTCAAACAAGACGGTTTTGGTTGGGGCTTAGGCCCCTCTGTTCTCGCAGCTGGATTGACAATGGGTGTGATGGCAATGCCGATCATCGTATTGGCAGGCCAGGAAGCATTGCGTAGCGTTCCTCGTACTTTGAGAGAATCTGCCTATGGCATCGGATGCACGAGATGGCAGGTTACCAAAGACCACGTGCTCCCATCTGCAATGCCTGGGATTATGACCGGAACAATCCTAGCGATGAGCCGAATCATGGGGGAGGCGGCTCCACTGGTCGTCGTAGGAGCAACTGCCATGATTTTGTTCGACCCCGAACCATTAGCAGCCCTCAATGGAGGCAACGTCAATTTCACTGTCATTCCGATTCAGATCTATTTCTGGACGGCGGAACCAGACCATGCGTGGCATTCGATGGCAGCAGCAGCGAGTATTGCGTTAATCTGTCTGTTGGTAGCAATGAACAGCATTGCAATTGTGTTAAGACAGCATTTTAGAAAGAGGTTGAAATCATGAGCGAGACGATAGGTGGAGAAGTAGTCCCAGATTCTACGAGACAATTAGATGTGGATGGAGAGGTCGATTTGATGATCGAGGATCTTGATTTATGGTATGGGGATAAGCAAGCACTGTATGGCGTTTCACTCCCGATTGCCAAAAACAGCGTAACGTCCTTAATCGGCCCTTCGGGATGCGGAAAAAGTACGCTTCTACGAATGATGAATCGAATGAATGATTTGATTCCAATTTGTCATTACGACGGAAAAATCACAATGGGTGAAACTGAAATCACCGCAAAGGATGCTGACCTTGTCGAGATTCGAAAGAGAATCGGAATGGTGTTTCAAAGACCAAATCCGTTCCCTAAATCAATTTACGATAACGTTGGCTATGGGGTCAAACTGCACACAAAACCAACGCGAGAAGAGCTCGATGCAATCATTGAAAAGAGTTTGAGGAGAGCGGCTATTTGGGATGAAGTTTCAGATCGAATGCATGATTTAGGGACCTCTCTTTCAGGCGGCCAGCAACAGCGATTGTGCATTGCTCGAACCATTGCCGTTGAACCTGATATCATTTTGATGGACGAGCCATGCAGCGCTTTGGACCCAATTGCTACTGCAGCCATCGAGGAACTCATCTTGGAACTCAAGAAAGATTTCACCGTTGTGATTGTGACCCATTCAATGTCGCAAGCCGCAAGGGTGAGCGATTATACAGGGTTTATGTACATTGGAAGACTTGTAGAATTCGGAGAAACTGACAAGATATTTTCAGATCCAGAATTAGAGTTAACTAAGCGATACATTACTGGAAGATTTGGATGAGTGAATGACATGCCTATACGAACTGGATTAGATGAACGAATTGACAAAGTCCGTGCGGACTTATCTGAGTATTTTGATGAAGCGAAAATGGCCTACAGTGAGGCTATAAAGGCATTCACAAAACTCGATTCGCAGGTGTACAAAGAGGTCAAGCAAATCCGTCAACATGCGCGTGAAGTGAATTGGGATTTGACTAATGATTTGCTGCTGATTCTCGCACTCAATCAGCCCTTAATGAAAGATTTGAGAATTGTCGCCACCTACTTGCGAAGCGTGGATACCGTTGAGCGTGTGATCCGACACGCTCGGGACATCGCTCGTTCAGATCGTTCTCTTGATGAAAACGCAGAGGAATTGCCCGAGGTCATTGTGAATTCTGTTCTTGAGATGCACAAGCACCTCAATGGACTGCTTGATACCATGAGCGGCTGTCTCACAAAAGGCGAAGAATTGCCAATCGAGAACGTGAAATCAACATGGGCCATGGTAAGAGAAGAACATGGAAAGGCAGTTGAAGCCCTATCGAGCTTGAAATCCAATACAATGGGCGGCAAAGTTGGACGCTTGGAAGTTGTCAACATCGTCAGTCGAGTCGAACGTTCGGCCTACAATTTGGTACGGCTTGGTGGACTTTGGCATCATGCTTTGAACAATGAGAACATCATCCTTGATGACTGAATCTTATTTTCTAGAAAATTCACACCGTCTCTTGGGGGTTGGTACAGACAAGCGACATATCATTTCCATGAAATCACGAGGGTTCTCTAATACCCCTCAAGACATTATGGAGGAGTACAATGGGTGTTCAGTCCCCCAGTACACTGCCTACCCTTTCGTGATACGCCCACACAGAGGGTGTCGCGAGGGTTCTGGATTAATTTAGTAACCGAGTGGCCAAAGATTTCAACTAGAAATCTTTAGATTGGCCATTTTGGCGAACTTGGAGATGAGTTTCCTGATCCTGACTCCTTCCTCCGGTGAATCTCTACCGGAATACATCAGCAATTCCAACTCATGTTCGCCGGTAACGAGATAATAATAATTGAGATAATAAGTATCGTAATCTGATGTATGTTGAGCTTTCGCACTATGTTTGATATAACTTCTATTGGTCAATTGCATGCAGTTCAGTTTCATAATTTCGTCATTAGCCATTCGATAATCTATCACAAGATTTTGTTCGGCGAGATAGACTTTAGCCTCAACGATCATACTGTTTTCAAAAAAAGGACCGTTATCAAAGGCGACATAAATGAACACCAAGCCCAATCCTAAAAGTGGCAGGGTGACTATGCCAAGGGCAATAAACGAAATTCTCTTGCTAACATTCCAATTTGCATTCCGTTCATTAAAGAACATAGTCGGTTGCAATTCATTGTACTCAATGGATTTGACTAACGATTTGATGGATTCGGTATCGACGCTTATTTGATCGGATCCTAGATCGATTTCTAAATCTGCGAACTCATCCATAATCTTCCCCTAATGTAATCAGAACTTAACGATTCACCCGACACCCTTTTCACGCCCTTCCGTGAAAATATTCATCGGACAGTGAACTCTTGTGTGTTGATACTGTCAATTCATTTCCCGACAAATATTCTATATTCATATTGCAGTTTGGACATTGATATACACCAGTTGTATCGCTACCAAGAACTACCTCCTTGGTACTATTGGGGCAATCAAATATGATCATGTACGAATCTGAACACCACGTTACCATAATTCTTGAGCCGACATTATCATCGCTTGACACTTGAAGCGACCGTCTATCCTAAACGAGGCACGTGAACTCGATTGGCTGTTGATTATCTCTCACGGGTTGTGAAGAGTGCTGCTCCAAGCAAAGCCACCATGCTGAGCAGAACACCAAATCCAGGAACACTGTCTTCATTCCTATCGCTCTCATCCTCCTGTGAATCGACAACTTCGGTCGAATAAACGCCATCGACGCATGTCCCACTTCCAACAATGAACGGTACTTCTGAATCCGACAATACGGTAGCATTCTTGACATCAGTACTGAGGTCAGTACTTTCGTACAGGGATGCAAGTATCGTGTAGCATCCTTTCTCTAGGGAAAAGGTGTGTTCGTATTGTTCACCGTTTTCTTCGATATCGTTCCACCACCAGATACCCTTCCACTCTTCAGTCTCAAGTTCCTTGATAACAATCAATGCGGTATAGGTCAAACCTGTCTGAAGTTCGTCGACTTCTACTTGGTAGTCCCAAGTTGAGGCGTTGCTTGAAGAGGAATTTCGAAGTTGAATTGAATTTACGGTGATGCTACCAGCAGCTTCCAATGGTTTCGATTTCTCGCCCCAAAGCCATACCATGTTGCTTTCATGCTTGTTGGTGTCCTCACCAATGAGAAGACGCCCATCGTCTAGAACGAGGAGATTGTCTGGGCCAGCAAGGTTGTTTACATCGCATTCGTATTGAGCAGACGAGATGTAAGGTCCCCCTGATATTACGGGATCAATTCGAGTTACGTCCCAACCATTACCGAACGACATTCGATAGACGACTCCACAGGAATTCAGTGAAACATCGATATCATCCTGCCCGTCGGTCATTGCTGATTCAATTCTTGACATTGCAAGGTAAAGGCTGTCAGGTGCATTGGCATTGAACGCAACTCCTTCCATCTTACTCCACTCATCCGTGCCTCCAAGTGCTGCAGCTGCTTTTCGTGATTCAAGGAAGGCGACACGGTCATCACTGGCAGTGCCAACAGTTCCATCGCCGTTCAGGTCTTTATTCAAACGCCATTCAGCCCAATCGTTTATTTCTTCATCCGAAATGTAAGAATTTTGACCTGAAACGAAATCGTCTGTTGTGATGCCATCGTATTCATCAATCCAGGCCTGTATTTCTGCGTTTGAAGAAGAGGCCATTTCCATCCACTCAACATCAAACCCGGTAACTGCAGAATCTCGAGTGTTGTCTTGAGTTACTTTCGCAGCGTAGAGCGTACCTGCGCTGAGGTCACCCTCTGTGTTTGCAACGAATTTGAACAAGACCGTTTCATAGCCATCATCGGTGAGATAAACGGTTCGATCATCCGGCATTACCGCTGCGTTTTCATGCGAGTAGCGACCCATCGAAAGATGCCGTACGAAATCTGGTTCAGCGGTCGTTGCGTTCTCGATTTCTACGATGTATCCGTAATCGTAGGGGTTAGGGTAGTGGCCCAGATAGTTTTCCAACTTGATTTGGTCCGAATGGTATCTGAAACTGTCGTCATTCCAGAATTCGGTATTGTCAAAATACAATTCCTCGGAAAACAGCGGTGAGCCCCAAGGACTCATGCTACCGAAACAAAAAACCCAGCCACCGTTGATACTGCTGAGGTCCAACATCTTGCTGTTCAATACCGCCCACTGTGAAGATGTACTGTCCCATTCTAGTTCCAATTGGCTGAGGCCTGCTGGCCGGTCCTCCCAAGCGGTGTAGAGATAGCCATGTGTACTGTCTACGTTGAGAGGTACGAAGGCGTTGTAATCCGGTTTCTTACTGATGAGTATCTGACTCTCATCGTCTGCAGCATAAATTCCACCTGCTACGCCGCCTTCGGAAAGTGCATCTCCAGTCTGTAGAATCACCTGATAGTCGCCATACGATGTACGGATTCCGTGCCAAATGTCATTTTCGCTGCTGGATGATG
>JABGWN010000219.1 GCA_018645535.1 Methanobacteriota archaeon | reverse complement strand
TTACCCATTTGGACGCGAATGGAACCCTTACCAGCAGCATTTGCAATGAGTCGCTGATTGCCTCCTTCCAAAGCGATAGGGAAGAGTGTGTGTGAGCGAGGAGTCATTTCACGCGGAGCCGATTTTTCAGGACGACCCATTCGGCAACCGATGCGCTGCGGTGCCGCATGTTCCCATCGTAAGGTCGACGATTCGCGAATAAGAGGGAGGAGTCCATCCACTTCATGGTCATCATGCATGCGTTGTGATGCCTTGTATCGAGATGCATTTTCAGGTCCTTCATCAGGAACTGATTCAGCAGCTTCCTTTCCGACTTGATCCGTTTCTGAAATACCCAAACCACGTTGGCGGGCTTCGGTTTCAGCGGCGATTCGAATGGTGGAACGTTCCTTCTCAAGGGCGAACAACCGAGCCCGCTCAGCACGAAGTACTGTGTTGCAATCCCGTAGTTCGAGGATGCGCTGCTCGACATTGATTCCAAGATCAATCAGTTGGTGGAGTTCTGACTTGCGGGTGGTAAAACCAAATCCATTGAGTAAAGCCTGCCAGCCGCATGTAGCAACGATATCGTCCCCTTCATGGTGATGAGGAATTCCGAGAAGGAGCAATGCTCCTTTGAGCAGGCCATGTTGCATGAAGGTCCATGCTTCAGGAAGCGTATCTTGGAAGATTGGCTCCTCAGGAAGAAGGTCATATCCAATGGATTGAAGTTCAGAAACAGGAGGAATTGATTCGGGTTGTAATTTGTCCATTTCAGTGGAATTCCATCCAGAAGCGGCTCCGGTAAAGCGTAACCATTTCGAAGCACTGAATGGATTTTCAGGAGATGAATCAGGCATCTTACCCGCATCTTCCACCTTTCCTCTTTGAAGCGCCTTAATCACGTTTGGAACCCACTCAAGTGGAAGATCAAGGAACCAAGGATTGTGAGGTGGAGGTAAGGACGTTCGCCAACGTTCCGCAATTGCTGATGCTTGATTCCAATCCACAGTCATACGAGACAAGAACCGGTGCCATCGTCGACGAACGTGAAACTGTTCAAAGCCACTCTCAAAGGTTGCTGCTCCCGGAACGCCTTGGGGAGCATCGTTACCACAATTACTAATTTTAACAAAGGCTTCAACATCTTCTGGAGTCCGCAATGCATCGATAAGATCGCTAGCCCACCAGTCGGTGGTGTAACCAGCAGGAACCAGATTCTTGTTGTTCTCCATGAATTCTCCGTACCCGATTACAATCTCTCCGTTGTCCCATATTGAGCGGATGTCTGGGCGTATTGTTTGCATGATACTCGCATCGTCTACTCGTAAGAACTGACCTGAAGAGAGAACAACATACGGCCCTTCTGAATCATGGCTTGGAGTCACTGCACAGGCCTTTCCTGGGCGTTCAATTTTCATTTGTGTTCCAACGGTGATGAAGTCATCCAGTACGAGCATCGAAGCAGGATTCAGGGAAGCAGCAGCAAGGCCAGAGGGACGCCCTCGACCATAACGAAGTCTGAACCCACCTGGTTGTTGAGGCCCTCCAAAGATAGGACGTCCTGCGATGATGTCTTTCATGAACTTGTCAATCGGTTGCACCTTTCGACTCTTGAACGCATCAGGATCATTTGAACCATCTTCATCTTCGCCCTTTGAAGCAAATTTGGAGATAAAATCCCACCCTGGAACGTTGAGTCGTTCAGTATGCTTCTGAATTTTCGGAGCCTTGAGACACATTCCTTCTCCAATAACCAGCAACACACCGCCGCGAATTCGGGCTTCGTCGATGTTTCGAACACGCCCATAACCAGCACATTCGATTGATTCTGTTGATTCTCCGTTGATCATAACCGGGCAAGCACGTACGATTTCTTCAATCTCTTTAGGAGAAGGACGATACTGAAGATTCCCTCTGTACAAACCGAATTCTTCCTTCACCCGCTCGACTTCTCCATCGCTTGGGATATATGGCCCAACCTTGAGTTCTCGACGAATCATATCGGCGATGAGTACAGCAAGAGCTTGAGCAGTACCTCCTGCGGCCCGGATAGGTCCGGCGAAATGAACAGAAACGAAAGGAGAACCATCTAAATTGTTGAGCAGCCTTACTTCACTGATTCCTTCAAGCGGCGCAACGAGAACGGCTTCTGTAAGAATTGCAAGACCTACGCGAAGTCCAACATCGATGGATTTGACCATGTCATACCCCTGTTCTCGAAAGCCCTTAGCAACACGTTGGGCCATCATAATCGATGTTGTTTCACGGTCATGTTCAGCAAGCATTTCCCGAATATCATCGGCAACAGGGTACTCTTCAAGATGCTCAATAAGCAACTTTTCAGTTCTGCTTGCAAGATCGCTTGCTCTTGGAATTTCAACAAATGGCTTCGGGTCCAAATTTTGTTGCCGAGCTTGTTCTGCTATTCTGTAAGCATAGTCTGCATCTTCATCCAAGATGCTCTGGTATTGCTCCATCTCCTTTTCCAGACGGGCAATGTCGACTCCAATCAATGGGTCGAGGGTTGCTGTTGCTCGA
>JABGWN010000218.1 GCA_018645535.1 Methanobacteriota archaeon | reverse complement strand
TCGTTCCAGATGCCGGCCACTCTATGGGAGAAGTGTCGATTGCAAAGTCCTTAGTGGATGCGACAAATGTCCTCTAGGGGCGTTATCTTACTTAATCAGCAAATTGTGAGTATATATCTGATAAGGGAGAAGTAGGAGGTTAACAATCATGGCCGTAGATTCTAGGAGGTACACTCACGGTTCATTTCGAATGTTCGTCTACTTGGGAATGCTTCTGCTGATGCCTATGGCTGGCATGGCAGAAAACGACACGTCTTCCGCTATCGATTGCTCAACTGTTTCTCTGGAGGCTGGGGAAGAAAGCGACTGCAGCGTTGATCTAAGTGACTATCCGGGAGTGTCTTCGATTCGATATGAGTATGTTCTTTCCTCGACCAATTCAGAAACAATATCGTCCGTAATCGATACGGGAGCTGTCCATACATGCGGTATACTCGAAAATGGCTCAGCAATGTGTTGGGGCCGGGATACATATGGCCAACTTGGAGATGGCGGAGAGGCGACAACGAATACCAGGCCGAGAACATATATCGATGCTCCTAACGACCTCACGGTTTCACAAATTTTCACAGGTCCATATCGGACGTGCGCAATTTTAAGCAACGATGTAACAAACTGCTGGGGATTTAATGAAGACGGTCAAAGCGGGGACGAATCCACAAATACATACAAATCACCGACGAATGCCGTAGAATTTCCGGAGGGGCGAGTTGCCAAAGCAATAGGAATGGGCCATAAACATACATGTGCAATTTTAGACAATGACCAACTTGCATGCTGGGGGGCCGATTTGCACGGTGCTCTAGGAAACGGAGACTCGAATTCTGAAGATCAGTATTTGCCCGTGATTATATCCACCCCCGCAGATCGGACTACAGTTAAGGTTGAAGCAGGGGTAAGCCATACTTGTCTTCTTATGGATGATGGAGGAATTATGTGCTGGGGTAGAGATAATGTGGGACAACTCGGTAACGGAGAAAGCAACCCCACTACATACGCACCCGAATCAGACGTCATACTGCCAGAAGGAAGGGTGGCAACAGATCTTTCAGTTGGCAATGAACACTCATGTGCGATTTTAGACAACGCCTCCATCATATGCTGGGGAATAAACAATGTTGGCCAGCTTGGAGATAATTCCACAAATGATGCTAAAACCCCTACGTTTGTAGATTTGCCAAATGGATCTAAAGCAACCAAGATTAGTTCTGGATCTGGCCATACATGCGCAACAATTGAGAACGGAAGTTTGTATTGTTGGGGCCATAACAAAAACAGTCGCTTAGGCATTGGCACGAGTGGAGGGGTTCACACAATCCCAATGTTTGTATCTGCAAATCAAAGCATTGTTGAAATTAGTGCCTCAGCGGAACACACATGCGTTCTTTCTGAGAACGGATCCATTTCTTGCTGGGGGCGCAACAACTACGGTCAACTGGGATTGGGGCACACTGGTGAACGAAACACTCCGAATCCATTAGATTGGAACATCGCTCCTTTTTCATCCATATACGGGGCTGCTCCAATTGAGACATGGGAGGATGAACAGCCCTTGAGAGGACGAGTGACTTCTGGTGAAAATAATGTTTGGAATGTCCGTTTAGACATTCCAGAAGCCATTGATTTAGGAACGTATGATCTAGAAATTACACTTCTAAAAATAGGAGGCATACGATCGACTCTGATACTAGATGATGCCCTCCAAATATCAGAGAAGACCGCGTCTGATGAATTGGATGGGCAAACCAAAATGTACATAGCAACAGGAGGGGGAGTGTTTGTATTGCTTCTACTGTTTCTCTTATTCAGGAAAAAGGGTACGAAATCACCAGGGCAACCAGAAATAAAGAAACATAAGCCCCGAGAAGGACCTTCTCAGAAATTCTAGAAGCATTTGATATGTTGGCATTTAGAGTCATACAAAAACAGCCTCAATTAAGCGTCGGCTTCATAGTGTATAGGCGGCTGGGTTGAATCGGAGGCAATTCCTCCGGGTGAGTAAATGACTGAAGAAGGGACAATCACTCCAGAAATTCAAATCAATCAACTTGAAGACGCTTTAGCAACGGAAACAGACCGTTTGAAAAAGCTCTTTGCTGCATACGAAGCGCAAGAAAAAGAACTCGTTGATGCACGTGCAGAAATCGAAGTTCTTGAGAAAGAAATTATCGATAAAGAAATCGAGCGTGAAGCACAAGAATCTCTTATCGCAGAGAAGGATTTCAGAACACGAGAACTTGAAATGAAGGCTACGAAGGCAGACAAGCGTGTTGAACACCTCCAACCAGCACTTCAGACAATGGAAGAGAAATACTCACGTGAGAAAGATCGTCTCGGTAAGGTCTTTGGAATTGCAGAAGAACTTGACAATGACCTGAAACTCGCAGTTACTGAGATGAAGGCCAGAGATGACTGGTATGTTTCTCACATGACGCTCTTTGAAGACCTCAACAAGGCCATTAAGGAACGATATGAGATGATTGAACGAGCAGTTGAATCCGAGCGCCAATCACAGCATATGTCTCGTGCTTTCACAGAAAGAATGGACGAGATGGTCGAAGCCAGAGCAGAAGAAATGACGAATCAAGAGCCAGAAGCACCTGCTGATGAACCCGAAGAAGTCGTTGAAGAAACACCTTCTGAAGAGGCAGTTGAAGAAACTCAAGAGGAAGCTCCTGAAGAATCCGTTGAAGAAGAAGTTGCTGAAACTTCGGAAGAACCTGCAACATGGAACGCTGATGTCGATCCATGGGCAGACAACTGAGGTGATTGAAAGTGGGAGGCCTCGCTCAAGGTGGGCATGCTCCTGTTGGAACATTTCTACTCGCAGGTATTGCAATTCTTGTTGGCGGAATCTATCTTGATTCCCTGTACGGACTCATGCCTCTGGCTGGAGTACTCTGCCTCATGATTTCAGCATTTTTTGCGAATTTCTGGAGAGATCCTGACCGACCTATTCCGCAAGAGGCAGGTATTCTTGTTTCACCTGCAGATGGACACGTAATGTTCGCTCGAAGAGAGAAGGCAACCGGCCGTCGTCCGTCGAAAGAAGAGCTAGACGCATCTTCCATTGAAACCGATGTTCATACTGGCGATTGGTTCCCACAACCATGCGAGAACCCACTCGACTTTACTACTGAACAACGATTTGAGCCAGCAGATACACCAGGCCCAGATGATGTCTGGAGAGTTGCAATCTTCATGTCTCCTCTTGATGTTCACGTCAATCGAGTTCCTTTCACTTCAACGATTGTTGCTATGGAACACAGAACAGGAAAAGGGCGAAGAAGAGGGCCCTTCGCAGCAGCATTCCGTAAAGAAAGCGAATATAATGAGCGAGTTCGAACCGTTCTGGAAGGCGAAGATGGCGGGCGTATCGAAGTCATGCAAATTTCAGGGGCACTCGCTAGAACAATTGTTCCATGGACCGGTATTGGAGATTCGCTACGACGAGGTGAACGATACGGGATGATTCGATTAGGAAGCCGAGTCGACGTTCGAGTTCCAGCATCATTGTACACACCGAATGTAATTTCAGCAGAGGACGGAAATTCTGCTTATCCTAAAGGCCAATTTATCAAAGCGGGATTGGATATTATCTTCAAACCAATAGCAGAAGAAGAGTAACCTCACGAGGGAATATCATGCTGGACCGTCATTCATCAACACTTCTTGGTGGGGATGAGAAGAGTCTGAAAATTCATGATCTGGTAAAAGCTCCTGCAAATACTCCTTGGGCTAAAGAGCGCCAACAATCGTGGGATGCGAGTAAACCAGCCACTGTATATCACACACCAGAAATGACTGCTGGTGGAGAGCCATGTACTGCTGTCACAGTCATTCTAAGGACGAAAGGATGCCATTGGTGGTGGTCTTCTGGATGTACGTTTTGTGGATATTTTAACGATACACGAGATGACGTGACAAGCGAAGACCTTCATGCTCAGTGGAATGAAGCCAAGAAAAAGTATAACGATTTTGAAGGCCATTCAATGGTCAAGGTCTACACTTCAGGTTCTCTTCTAGAAGATCGTGAAATTCCAGTTGATTTCCAAGAAACCGTTCTAACAGATTGCCATACACTTGGAAAAGAACTGATTGTAGAAAGTCGTACTGAACAATTAACAGACGAAAAACTAGCATGGGCATCTTCACTAAATCCATCATTCACTGTTGCTATTGGCCTGGAAGCATACGATGACGAAGTCCTTCGTTTCCATGTTAACAAAGGCTTTTCTGTCGCTTCTTGGGACAGAGCCGTTGAACGTCTTGAAAAATACAATTTGAGAATCAAGACATATTTGATGTTCAAGCCACCGTTCATGAGTGAAGCCGATGCATTAGATCACTGCGTAAAATGGATTGAATCCGTTGCAGAACAAAGCGATGAAATTTCAATAAATCCAATGAATATTCAACGTGGGACAGTCATTGATCGTCTCCACCGCCATCAAGAATACCGACCTCCATGGCTTTGGTCATTGGTTGAACTCATTCAGAAGAGTCATCTGATCGTCCATCCAAAGGGCGGAATGAATGGTGATGAAGACCAGATTTCACGGCTTATTATTCATCCAACTGCTGGCGGAAAAATCAGAGGCTCTCACAACTGCGGAGAATGCGATCCTGAAGTTGTAGCAGCAATCGAGAGATATGCTGTTTCAGGTTCGTTGGATGAATTTACAGGTCTTGACTGTGAATGTAAATCTCTCTGGCGAAAGGAATTAGAAAACGACCGGTCAATCCCTGTTCCTTTAGGAACTTCTCGTCCGCGAAGAGGTTCGATTATCGAAATGCTCCGCTCGCCTTAGAACACCAAACATACTGCTTTGTTCGATGAATGGCTTAGTGAATGTTTATCACCACGTTTCAAGTCGCAAACATGTCCATCTCGGATTCATTTAGGTGATGCAATGTCGAATAGTACAGAACTCCCCGACGCAGTCATAGGAACTGCGGAACCGTCGTCCAGTCGAATTATGTTGGTTTTGCTCTCTGTAGTGGCCATTGGTATGTTCGGTCTCTTTAGTACAATCTTTGGATGGGACAACATTCCAGTCATCGGAGATATCGTTCCATTAATGTCAAATCTTGGCGGTTCGGGAATCTGGTACTATCTTCTTGGATTCATTATCGGAATTGGAGCAATTGCCTCCACATTAGCGGGAGAGGTAATCTCGAAGTAGGTGATTTGAATGGAAGCAGTATTTATCGCACTATTTTTCTTCTTTACCGTTGTTGGATTTTCAACGTACTATCTCCAGAAAGGAATTGGCACCATGGCCGATCCAATGCGCCAATTTGGTTTATTCCTCCTCAACAAAGCACCAGCAGGTATTGTTGATTTGTTCAATGACGAAAAGGGCAGTGGGGCAAAGACTTGGATGAACCTTGGAATGCTTTGGCTTACTCTTGCTGGTATCGGGACGTTCCTTTCTCTCTGGCATGATTATGATCCAAGCGCACTCGACTCCCTTGCGAGTATCGGATGGGCATATGACGACGGCAGCGCGCTCACCACCTTTGTCAACGCAACTCTCATCACAGGTCTGTTCTCTATTCTTCTCGGTGGCGGCCTTGTTGCTGTTGCTCGAAGCGGGGCAGGTAAAATGGCCAGTGAGTCAAATGCAAGTCTGACTGCGTTTCTCTTCAGTGTGCTCACTGTAGCAGCTCTTCTTCTCCCAACAATTCTTGGCCTTCTGACAGACCTTAGTGCAGAAAACGAAAAACTTCTCCAGGATTTGTTCATGCATTCTCTGCGGGCATTCATCATCATTGCAGTTATGATCAACGTTCTTCTTACTGTTGCTCAACGCAAGGGTGAAACGATTCAGGCAAGTAATTGGTTTGTCTTTATGGCTCTTGCATCCTTCATCTTCGGGTCACAATTCCGATTCTTCGGTGAGTTGGCTGGCTCAACACAAGTTGTTTGGCTTGGTGAAAGAATGACTCAATCATGGGTTATGATTTCCCTTTTCTTTGCAGTTGCATACCATCTCGTTCCACGTGCGGCAAGCCGTCCAATCTGGTCCGATTCAATGACAAAGGCGAGCATGCTCCTTCTCTTCTTTACACTTCCACCGTTCATGATGTCCTCTGCTGATGCAGGTACACTACTCGAGAATCTCGGGGCTATTCTAATGACGCTTGCACTTCTGCCTATCTTCGCAGGTTCAGTTAACATCATCATGACTGCAGCAGGAAACGCCACTGGCGTAGTTGCTCGACCTGGTGCTATGGCAGCAACTCTTGCAATGATTGCATTCCCTATCTTTGCCATTGGAGGCTACTTTACTTCCCTAGATGTTTTCATCGGTTTGGGGACTCTCAATGATATGGCTACCACTGTCGATATTGGGTTCCTATGGACTGTAGGTGGACTCATGGCAGTTGCTTGTATCAGTGAATCATATCCGCTAGCTGCAAACCGCCAATTGGCCTCTTCTTCCTCCGCATCTCTAACTACGCTCTTAGTCGCCTTTGGTGGCGTCACTTCGACTGTTACAAAGATCATGGGAGATTTCACCGAAAAGGCTCTTCTCGAATCTGGCAGTGAAGATATTGTAATGACAGATGGCGGATTTAGTCTGACAGCAGCGGTTCTGTTCTATGTCACATCGATTGGTATCATTCTCCTCTTCATGAATCTCATTCGAACTTCAGTCGGTGGAATGAAGACTGATACGACCGCATCGACAACCTCTGACATTGCTCGCTACTCTCTTCAAACAGGTGAATCCTCAATTCGTACACTCTTGCAACGTGGCGTCGGCGTAGATACAGTTCTTGTTGTTGGAGCCGATGTTGAAGATGAAGGAGGGGTCGAAATAATCGAAGTTTCCTCAACACTTCACAATGATGAAATCACAGAATTTCCAGTCGTAAAAACCGAACTTGAGATGCTTTCTGATTATTTGGAAAAGAAAAACATGACCATCTTCGAATTCTTTAGTTCCATTGATTTGGACGATTCAGGAAACATCGATGGATTTGAATTACAACAGGCCCTCATCAATTCAAAGATTGCAGATCTCCCTCCATGGGATGTATTGAAGCTCATGGAAATGATTGACCTCGATGGCGATGGCCGAATCAACCTCCCTGAATTAGATATTGCAATTGCCCGAGTTCGACCAAACCCATTCTCTGAAGAAGAGTGATTCTAGGCGGTCTATCCGTGCGGATTGGATTGGTCGGAAAACCCAATGTAGGGAAGTCTACCTTCTTTGCAGCATCTACGCTTATATCGGTTGATATTGCAAATTATCCATTCTGTACGATAGATCCCAACGTTGGAATATCTTTCATTCCGAGTCGACTTCCTTGCCCTTGTGGTGAACTTCGCGCTCGTTTAGAAGAAGATGGGAGAGCTGAATTATCCTCTGAACGTGGTGGAAGTATCTGCACACCACGTACAGGTTCCTGTGATCATCATCAGCGATATGTTCCCTGTATGCTTGTTGATGTTGCAGGGCTTGTTCCTGGTGCGAGTGAGGGAAGAGGGAGAGGAAACGCGTTCCTGTCAGACCTCGCAGAATGTCATGCCCTCATACAGGTCATTGATGTTGCAGGCACAACCGATGCAGAAGGAAATCCGATAGGATCAGGTAAATCGAAGGAAGAAGCCATCGATCAAGCCCTTGCTGAAGTTTCTTTCTTAACAAACGAATTAGACGCATGGATCCTTAGCCTTCTCAAGGATGGTTGGGTACGAGGTGCTCGAAAAATACAAGCTGAAGGGGTGAAAGGATTCGTCCAATTCCTTCACGACCGCCTCTCAGGTTTAGGAGCAACACAGAGTATTTGCCAACGTTCGTTCGAGGCCTTCTTTTCACAACATGGAGATATGGCCTCACCATGGGATTGGTCAGATGACATTCTAAGGATTCTAGCATCATCTGTTCGTATTCATCTCTTCCCCCTTTTCATTGCAGGAAACAAAGCGGATCTCGCACCAGAAGGTGTAATCGAACACTTGTCTGAAGTTATACCACAATTTATTCCGTGTTCAGCTGAGACTGAGTTTGCACTACGCAAAGCGAATGAAGCAGGTTTCATTGACTATACGTCGGGTGATTCAACCTTTACAGTTTCAGATCCAAGCGTTCTCAACGAAGCACAAGCCAAAGGCCTAGGAATGCTTCAACAAAGACTGACAATAATGGGTGATACCGGAATAAATAAATTACTCGATAAGGTTCTGTTCGATGAACTCGATCGAATTATCGTTTATCCTGTTCAAGATGAGTCTCATTGGACTGACGGAGATGGAAACGTCTTACCAGACGCTTTAGTTGTTGAATCAAGTATTCAAGCAAAAGAAGTCGCCTACAAGGTACACAGTGATCTTGGAGACGGTTTCATCAAAGGCGTTGATGGACGAACACGCCGAATTGTTGGAGCAGAACATGAATTGTCTGATGGAGACGTTCTGCGTATTCACTCAAAATCGTGAATCAATGGCCTTTCGGTCGCTCATAATCAGGAGTCAACCTTGCAAGTGTACTCGTGTACCTTGCTCCACTTGTTATGAAGAGTACAAGTGATGCAAGTGTGAGTAGTGTAAGCATGATCAGCATGTACATGCCCCAAGGATTGATGCTGCGAACAGTTGTGATGTAGAGTCCCCAAAGTACCGTGAGGTAGAGGAAAGGCCGATAGCGGCGAGAAACTGTACTCAAACGTGCAGATTTGAGCGTATCATCATAGAGATTTGATGCTACATCCTTACTGACCATACCATGTTCAACTCCACATCGAGTGCAGACTTGTGTATTCGGTCCATTTCCATGAATGAAGAACTCACGAGGATAGGTTGCAGAACATAGGCGACAGGTTGGCATCTCTCTCCCTCAGTCTGTCCCACCAACTTCCGTCATTTCAACCATGCGCTTGATAATTTAGAAAAGCATCAAGGATGAGTGTTCCAGATTGACTTCCAACAGACTCTGGGTGAAATTGAACTCCAAAAACCGGATGTGTTTTACTTCGTATGGCCAGAACAAGAGATTTTGTTGCATCAGTTGCATCAATAAGTACTGCAGAATCATCTCGATTATCAGAAGAAAGAAGCGTTAGTGAATTGTATCTTGTCATGTTAATTTCAGATAGATTCGAAAAAAGACCATTTCCGTTGTGCAGACATTCCACAGGAGTCCCATGAACTGGGCCAGATGGGCTGTGAACCAACGGCCATCCAGCAGCGATGCCAAGTGCTTGATGGCCGAGGCAAATCCCAAGCGTCGGGGGTAATTTACCTGCTAAAGCTAGTGTTGCAAATTCCATTGTCAAAGGGCTGTCTTTCGGCCAACCTGGCCCTGGGCCAAGAATAATATGCGAGGGATTCAATTGTTCAATGATCTCTTTTGCTGAATGTACTGTATCTTTTCTTCCATTCATGATGTTTACGTCATATCCAAGACCACAGATCATGTGAGCAATATTGTACGTGAACGAGTCAAGATTATCGATGAGCAGTACAGAATCTTGTTTAAAATTTTCAGTAAAAATAGTGTTTGAACAGGGGGTTGATTTCAAATCCCCTTCAATCGGAAGAGAATGGACTGAGAGGTCTCCACGTGGAATCGAGAGGCGATCATCATCCATCCAACCACAAGATCTCAATAGTGCGTTTGCCTTCCATTTAGCTTCAGCAACCTCGGATTTAGGATTCGATTCAATCGTAATCCCTCCTCCCGCAGTGACTCTAGCATTCCATCCTTTAGCATCCTTCTTCAGTTCTGCAGTTCGAATCATAATGTTCCAAGAAGACATATTCGTTGTTGTTTCAAACCATCCTAATGACCCTGTCCAGAAAGATCTCGGCTGCTTTTCTAATTCATCGATTGCAGCACAGACCACCGTTCTAGGGCAACCTGTAATTGAGCCACCCGGAAAAACGGCTTGTAAAGCATCAAATGCATCAAGGCCATCTTTCATTCGTCCCTGAACACGAGTAACAAGATGCTGTACCTCAGCATATGTTTCGACATCAAATCGTTCAATCCATATTTGGTTCGGTTTTGCAATCCCTCCAACATCGTTCCGCATAAGGTCGACAAGCATTCTATGTTCTGCGCGTTCTTTACGATCCGAAATCATATCCTCTCGCAACAGCAATTCCTCTGCAAGCGATGCGCCTCTTGGGCGGGTTCCTTTGATTGGAGCAGTTGTTATGATATCTCCTTTCGTAGAAAGTAGAGATTCAGGAGATGCGCAGATGAGAGCTAAATCTTCATCCTTGACATGAATAAAACCAGAGAATGGCGCAGGATTTGAAGACACAGAATGGCACAGTATCTCCCACGGTTCTGATGCAACAGGTCCCTCCCAAGTCCTTCCATAGTTGAGTTGATACAACTGCCCGTCTTTGATGGCCGAATGTATTTTGGTTACAATTTGTTCATGTTCTTCGTCGGTACAATTTGAAACTGGAAAATGAGAAGCCTTCAGTGATGGAACAATTTTAATCGCTTCATGATTTGAAAGAGACTGGTCTACCAACTTTCTCCAGTGTTCATTTGTTGAGTAAGGTCTCACCACATCAGTCTCTTTGCAATGAATAATACACTTGTCAATTCTCCATAAAATGGAAAGAAGGTCATTCTCTTTTGGCGGGTGTTGTAATCCAATTGGCTGTGTCCATTGGACCATATCATACGAGAAGGCACCAGTCCAAAATGGACCTGAGATTGGAACGGTAGCTAGGGGCTGATCGAATACAACGTTCTCCTTCGGACAAAAGTATCGAAGGATGTCTGATATTGTAGTTGAAGTAAATGCTTCTCTTGCTTCCCACGAATGTCCATCCCATTGTTGTAATTCAGCGGTTAACATTGTCGATTCACTCAATCTGATTTCGCCGTTCAATGGAGAATGAGGGGGCTTGGGAGGAGTGTTTTTGGTCGAAGGCTGTCGAATAATAATTCGAGTTGTACTGGGTCCGCAGAGAAGAGAAAATGTAGCAAGGTGGCTGTTTGGACCTGAAGAAAGTAACATCATTTCATCAGGAGAGCCAAATTCAGAAGCATCTTCTCCGAGCAATCCTTGAGATTGCAATGAATTCCGTAAGGAAAGAAGAGGCTCGATTCACTTCACCCCCGTCCATGAGGAAGCATCATCTTCGAGACGTTTTATTGCATTTCTACACAAATCTGTCAGCCGTGTAGTCCCATCTCCAATTTCCTCGCCATCAATCGATTCAATTGTTGAGGCGCCCAGTCCACTTCCTAGCACAACACATTCAATACAACGAGCAACCATACGCTCGTTGAGTTTCCCTTTTTGAACAGGGAATCCAGAGGATTTTAGTTCTGGTAAAATCGAATGCAGTGTAATTCCATCAACCGCTTGAGCAGATGAACTGTACCAAACAGTTCCATCTTCATCGAGTAGAATCGGTGACCCACGATCTCCATCAACAACGGCGAATTCATGAACAAATAGAGCAACATCCACTCCAGAGTCTTCTGCTTGTTGTTTTGCTTCATGATATGCGTCCCATGCTGCATGTTTTGTTCCAGCGATTCGCTTTGGCCATATTTTTGCTGAGACGGTAATCGCGTCACAGGTCTCGTTTCTCGTCGCATATATTCGATTAGATATATTCCATGCGCCCTTGGAAGTATATTCAATTCGCACAAGCCCATCTTGGAATTCAGATTCCATTGCCATTACTTGGCTCAGGACATTTTCTTTCCATTCACTCGGTAAGTCGATTTTAAGTTTCTCAGCATGTTTCTGAAAACGAACTAAATGTTGATCAAAGAGAAACAATCCGTGCTCATTAGAATACCTGAGAGTCGTAAAAACAGCGGAACGTGGAGGTCGCTGCATACTGCTCACACCATGACCTGTCATTCCTATGACTTGAGCATCACGGTATCAAAGAAGATCATCCAAGAACGAGGTATCAATACCAGGACTCGAAGAATTACGATTGGCTCCAACATCCAGGTCACTTAGTAAATCGTTGTCAACAGGTGCGCGAACAGGATTCATTACTGGCATTGGAGGAACATACTCTTGTCGATCAAGTGGTTGATTTTGGATACGTTCTGAGGCTTGGAACAGAGATCCAGTTTCTACAGGAGCTGGTGGCGGGACACCTGCAGCAGGTGGGGAATCCCATGCAGCATCATCTCCAAGTCCCCAGGTAGCAGTTTGAATCTCCCACTGCTTATCCTTCTGCGACTTCTTCCCTCGACCACGTACGATTGCTACGAGCAGAATTAACGAAACAAAGACAAGTCCTGCAGCGAGCAGGTTCGGTGTTGTCAGGAGAGATTGGAAGTCTGTTCCATCATTCGAATCATCACCGTCGCCACCCCCAGTTTCAACTGCATTAATCATCAAAGCATCTACGGATTGTCGAATTTGGTTGTCATCAAATGCTGTGACAGAGACGTACCAAGCGGACTTATTGTTGAGTTCAGTAAAGACAGTCGAGGTGATGACGAATGAGTTCGCTGTTAATGTCTCTCCAACAAATGTGGCATCTGAGATGTCCATGAAATCTTCATTGGAGATATGGATTTGATATCCTTCAACACCGAAATCGTTTGTGAGATTCCATGTTACCAAGATGTCTGTTTCTGCAACCCATGCTAAGGTGACTCCCTCGATGGTCGGGAGATAATTGCCAGGATCTGTAATTCCGTCGTCAATCGATTGTGATGAAACAACAGTCAAATCAGTCTTGTGTGCATTAGCAGATGAATCGACAGCTACGACAGCAACCCATGTTTCCTGTCCTGGAAGTACAGGGAGATCGCCAGCAATAATCGTTAGAATAAGTGGGAATTCGGGGAGTCTGTCAAGAGTCATAATTGGGGCGTTTGGCCCATCAGTCCCTACACCAACGCTTGTGAAAGACCATGAAGCAGCATAGACTTCGTACTGGTAAATGTCACTTGCAGTTGAAAGTCCGAATTCGAGATCGAGCGCTGAACCATCATCCATAGGGCGGTCGCCTAGTACAATCTCATCAAGACGTGGAGGAGGCGTGGTATCCTCTAAGTTGTTGATTGGAATAACACTCGCAGATAACAACGAATCAACATAGACGTTTCCTTGCAAATCATGGACGGTTACAGTTACGAAGAGTTCGATTCCAGGTTGAATCAACTGAGGCGTATCTGCAGATGAGAATCCATTTGTTTGCGAAGCATCTCCGTATAATGCAGTATTCAGCGTTAATTCAATCGGATTCTTATCTTCATCAATCCATTGCTTGTCGATAGAGATACAGCCGCAGGTCGCAGGGTCGTCTCCAAAGGCGTTCCATAGGTAGGAAATATCATCAACAGGTTTGTCTGCAGCCCAGACGATGTAATGGCTGAAATCATCAGCAGAAGAAATTGACCAGACAACATCGATTGCAGTTCCATCATCATTTGCATGATCGAATGCTTGAATATTCTCAATTCGAGAAGGAGGCATAGAGGCTCCATCCGAATTATCGAGCGGTGTTGCTTGAACGATACTTACATCGTTTAATTCAGCATTTAGCCATGTATCATATGCTACGACACCTATGTAATATTCAAGGCCGTTGACGAGTGGTAAATCATCCAATTGTGATACAATCGTAGTGTTCTCTTGACATGAATTGACGACTGTTGCTGCTGAGAATCCAGCGACTGAAGTAGGAGGTGTTACGAAAACAACACCTGTAATCATGTAGATTGTGTAAAATGCACAATCCCCAGCATCGCTTGGGTCCCATCCGATGGTAATTCTTCCACCTTCATCTTCAGGCGTGTCTATTGCCCAGACATCTTCGAGTTTAGCAGGTGCTTGTCCATCATCAATCCCACCTGTTGGTACAACTGGTCCAATGATTGTCGCATTCATGATGTCTTCCTGTCCACTGATGTCTACGCAGGTGAATCCGAGCCAATACGGTTTACCAGCATCTAGATTGAGAATAGTTAGGTTTCCTTCAGTAGGCATCACAGTGTAAGCAACGGACAACCCCAGAATATCGTTCATAGATTGTGTCGACGTGTAGATTCGTGTCTCGAGAAGATCGAGTGCTGAACATCGAGCCCATTCAGTCTCTAAGTCGCCTTCCACCCCACCATCAAGTGGTTGAGCAGAAGCCCATTCTGGCGGAGTCGGTACTTCGTTGCTAGTTGTAACTGGCCCGACAATTTGACTTGGTATTCCGAATCGTCCGTTATCGTATTCGACGACGACAAGAGCATAATATTCAACGCCATCCACGAGAGGTACCCCGTTGGCTGTTGTGACATCAACCTTGAGTCGACTGTGAAGAGATTCTGTTTTGTCGATGATTCTTCCAGCAAGATCAATATCGGTTGGTAGGGAACCCCACGGACCTTCGTTAACATAGACGAGATACCGATTGAAATCTGGGTCATGAACAAGAGACCATTCGACGGTTAATGCTTCACCGCCATCATCAGGACGGTCGTAAATATCTGCAATTTCAACCGGTGTATCCTTTCGTATCCAATCATAGACGAGTCGAACCTCGATTGTTCCGTTACTAGGTGCTACGAGTTTAATCGGAACAATTCGAGTTCCGTTGATTAATTGACCATTGTTGATGGCTAATTGAAGGCTGCTTTCAACTCCGGTTGTGTTATCCAGTTCCAGTACAGCATCGTATCTGAGTGTACTCGATTGAGCCCATACTGCTGCATTTGAGACAGGAGAAGTCATCACAAGAGGTACAGTTTGGAACAAAAGTCCGTGTACACCCGCCGCTCCAACAGAAGTGTTGAGGTTTACAGGATCGTCTTGGGTAACAAGATTAATCTGAAGTCCCGGATGAGTCATATCGGTGATTTCCATATATTCTGAATTGAATCCAATGTTAAGCGGATCTGCATATCGGACACTAATCGTTTCCATTTCGCTAAACGCAGTAGCAGGTGTCCATCCCTTCAGCCCATCGTTTGTGGTTGTCAGCCAGAATCCATTGGCTCCGACTGCAACATTGCTTGGATTTTGTACAATTGCTGATTTGAGCATAGAGTGCGTACTCGTCTGAGCCTCTATAATCGCCATTCCAGAGGCGCCCATGACCATCAGGTGTGTGCCATCACTGTCCATTCGATAGATTGGCCATGAAGGGAGCTCAAAACTAGCAAGACCATCTTCAAATTCTTCTGTCAATCCGTTGTAATGGACCAATGGACCAACATCAGTTGCAACATGAATTCCACCATAATCGGATGCAACCGATGTAATGTAATTCGAAGGCAATTGATCAAAGCGATGCGTAGCGGCAACTGAATTTGATGAAGCATCGACGATAGTAAGTCCTGGACGTTCACTTCCCGCTCCATCATGTCCCAGAATCAGCCACGTTCCCATTTGACTGGTCGTGTAGGTTTCGATAGACCAAACTGAATTTCCAAGTAAACCATCTGCGGTTGTGTTGGTGTTCATTGCCCCTGTTGCAGGGATGTATTGCGTTAGGCCGCTGGGACTTGCGATGTAGAGAGTGTTTGAGATGTATTTGATATCTTCAATGTTGGATGTCGGGAGTCCATCTGATGTTGTTAGGGGATTGTCCCAGTCGTTTATGCTTAGATTCCAACGTCCAATTCCATTTTGTGTTGCAATGTAGACGTGTGAGTTAGAAAAGGCAAATCCTTGAATGTTGTCAGAAGGAAGGCCAGAGAGAAGTTGGCCACCAGTGAACTGTTGTGTTGCAAGGTCAAACATCTGGACGCCTGCGGCAGTAGAGAATGTACCGAGTAATCCAACAAAGAGCGTTGATACTCCGCCTGATTGATGAATTGCGAGGCCATCTTGACTGTTGTGAACCGCTCCACTCTTTCTCTGCAATACGTTGGTGGTGGTATCAAGAAGATACATTCCACCACTCTGAGTCGTGATGTAAATCGTTGTGCCTTCCATTAACATAGAATTGACTTGATTGTTGAAGGAAAGAGACCAACCTTCATTCCAATCGATCCCTCCACTGGAATTGAAGGTGCCTTGTAGAATGCCGCCTGAGCCTGCACCTGGATTGTTTCCGTTTACAGTTACTGAGTAGGTGGAGACCCAAACACGAGAACCATCACTGACCATTGCCTCGATATTCCCGCTAACTAAGGCAGGTAATTCGAATTCAGTGTTTAATCCAACGGAACTTAACGTATCAACATGGGAGTAGCCACTTGCTCCTCCGGCTTGTCCAATCAGCCACTCATTCCCGCTGTATTTGATTGATGTAACTGCAGTTCCTACGGATTGAACACTTGCTTGACCAGTAATTGGCCCAAGCGTTGAGATGGCTGCAAAGCCGCCATTGTCATCGTAACCAATCAACAATTTACCATCTGCATAACTAAACGCATCAAGCCATACTGGGTCAGTTGGTATTCCATTTCCGTTGGCTGTAATCTCTGCAATCCAAGCGGATTGAGTCGTATCGTATTTGGAAATGGGTAGGTTATCATCATCGTACCCAACGTACAATGTATTGGAAGGATCACAAGCAACTGCTGCTACCCGACCGCTCTTGAGAACAGAGGTGGTAAACGAACCTACAGCAGTTGTGTTTGCGAGGTCGAGGTACGTAATGCCTCCATTGTTGTTGAATAATCCTACGTACAAATAAGAGCCACAGAGACTCATTGAAATTGGATAGCCATTTGGAATTCCATTTTGACCAGTAGTGTATGTTGTCCACGTACCGGATGCATCGAGTTGACCGATTGTACCTCGTTGGAATCCACCCCAGCCTGCAAAGCTGGCAGATCCTACGACCAAGTTACTCCCATCTGTCCAAAGTTCACCAATCCAGTCTCCCATTGCATTTGGTAAGCCGTTGCCTGGCGTCCATGCTGCTTCCCATTGGAAGGAAGACTCATTGAATCGCTCAACACCATCTTCGGTGGCAAACAGAATTAGGCCATCGTATTCGATTATCTCACGAACTGGGAAGGAAAGTGTATCCCATGAGCCCAATTTTGTACCGCTTGGGCTGTAGACTTCAAGGCCTATTTCTCCCCAAGAAATCCATGTGTGTCCGGTCGATGAGTTGAATGCTGTAACCCGGTCCACAGCGCCTTCAGGCAAAACCGATGAATTCCAAGTCTGCGAGACTAAATCGTATTGGGCAATTCCTCCGCTTCCTTCTTGATTCCACCACTGGCCAGATACAACGCTTGCAAGAAGCGTGCCTCCAACGATGGTCATGCCGACCATGTCGCCGCCATTCTCGTTAACTTCCGAACCTGCATCAAGCGGCGTAATAGCAGTGAAGTTCCCTACGTCAATACCGTAGACACTATCGCTTGAAGCTCCTTGATGGTAATACATTGTGTATCCGTACATTGTCAAATCATATGGGTCGCCATTGCCGACATAAAGGCTGTTTGAGGTTTCGATATCGTAAGCTTCGGCACCCGTTGTTGTGTTGATCAACTGGAAACCGTCTTCTCCACCAATCCAGATATAGCCGGGTCTGATATCTTCAATCATGCCAGTAACGAATTCGTTTCCATCATCAAGAACGTTATCCTCAGTCCATGTTGTCAGCCATTGGCTGTTCGCGATGTCCCATCGAGCGACACCTACTCCGTTGAGTCCGATGTAGGCGATGTCGTCGATAATCTCTACGATTGCGTTTTCCGTCGATGATCCAGCATCCCATTCTCCAACAACGCTGAAGGATGATTTTTCGATGAGTCCTACGCCTGAAAAGGTTCCTCCAAAGACAGTGGTGCTGTTGACGCCGACAGCGTAGGTAGCCCAGTTTGGCATGCCATCGTAGACGTTGAGACAGTCAGCGATGGTCCCAGATAAGTCGTATTTGCAAACACCTATGTTTGTGCCTGACCACATTGCATTTCCATCAAGGACATAATCGAAATGTTGTGAAGGACGTTTTGTCCAGTCGCTTCGCGGTCCGATTGTTGTTTCGCTTACTGAGAGACCATCCCAGATGTATCCCGCTATGTTGGTCCCAATCCACAAATCGTTACCACTCGCTTCCAGAGCGTAAATCGTATTTGTTTGCATGTTCGTCGTATCGGAGTTAAGAGGTGTTAGAATTTCTCCAGTGAGGATGTTTTTACGAGCAACGCCGTATCCAGATAGTCCCATGTGAACGACGTCTCCAACAACTGCCACAGGAGCATTATCGACACCATTAACGCCAGTAGATCCCCATGAAGCAAGGAATGTGTCGTTACTAATCTCATATCGAAGCAAACCTTCAGTCGTTGCCACATAGCCTATGTCTGCATAAATTGCAAGTTGCCCAGTTAAAGCAATGCCAGACTTCAGAAGTGTTGCAGAGCCTATGGCAGTTGCATCAGCATCTATTCTGTAAACTCCATTGGGTTGAATCGTCATTATGTTGCATCCAGTTGAATCTCCACAATCGCCTACGGCCGCAATATCGAGAACGTAATTGTCAGAGGCATCTGGGGAAGATGTGGAAGAACTAGGCGGAACATTTGCTCGAATAGTGCCGTTCTCGATGAGGAATACCCCATCATTTACCGTACCAGCTAGGATTGTATCTCCTGCTCGAGCTAAAGCCGTGACGATATCACCCGTATCAATGGATGTCAGCCATAGAGAATTGGCTATGTCGAATCGGTCGACCTGCTCAGATGCATATCCAGCAATATAGAGAATCCCATCGTGCTCAAGAGCATCAGTCATACTAGAACTCGACGGGCCGCTTGCGATGACAATTTCCCGTTGCATTGTGCTTTGCATTGTCGCATCGACAAGAACAAGCCTGCTTCCATCAGTCATGGCATGCATCATGGCCCCAGGTGCCCGAGCACCGCCAGATGACCATGGCAACATCATGTTGGAAGTGGTTTCTGTCAAGTTCATTTGACTCAAATCGATCGAGGAGCCGAAAACTCCAGTTGAAAGGTTGTAACGATGGAGTTGACTTCCACTCATGATGTGAAGCGTATCTTGGTTGGCTTGGGCGCCAGATACCGTATTTGAGTTGAGCCAGTTTGCATCATTCCACGTTGCAAGCCAAAAGCCTGAGTTCCAATTGAATCGTGCAAGACCGTTGTCTGGAGAAGAGAAGAGAAGTTGATTGCCAGCGGTTGTTATTTCTGTAATTACATTGCTGTGGAGGACGTTTCCAGAGTTCCAAGAAGATAATACTTGATTTGCCGATAAATCGTATCTCTCTACGCCGTTATCAGTTGCTAAGTAGAGGATGTTGTCCTCTTCATGAATATCGTTGACGACGCTTGCAGTTGAAGCTGCGAGGATAAGATTCCAACTTGTGGAGAATTCGTACAAATCCCCGTCTGTATTTGCTGCATAGATGCCAGAATCGAGGACTTCAAAAGCTCCGATATCTCCAGCAGGGAAGGATGGCAAACCAGTGCCTACAGTACCATCTACCGCAGATATCATCCTAAATTCTGAAGGTTGTTCGAACGCAACGTGAAGGTTACCGTTCGGCCCGATGGCTATGTCTGAAATCGATCCGAGTGAAGATTCAGCCTCAAGTTGGTCAAAGTCATAAAAATCGATGATTGCAGGGTTGTTTACAGCATCGAATACAAGAACGGTTTCACCGGTTGCCAGATACAGTTGCCCATCAACAGGATGCTGTGCATATGAGGTAATTGGGATTGTTACGGGAGTGAACGAAGTTAGTGGGTCGACAGGAGCAAGCGCTTCGAAAGCGAGTTCAGTGATCATCGCATCCGAAGGAAGCGTCCATCCAGCTCCAGTTGCACTGTTTGGAGAAAGACGATCTGAGTATGGATTTGCTCCATCGAAGGAATCTGAAGCACCGAGAATCCCCAACCCTCTCCAATCGAAGAGATTGACACCTATGTCGTTGGCTACGAGAAGTGGTTGGTCGATCATTAAACCATCTGATCCATTGACATGGATTTGGAGCGATGCGTTGGAGATTTCTGCGCCTGGGGCGAACTCAAGTATCCAATCTGCAGTTGCTTGGCTGCTGAGTATTGGGTCTGAACCAATCGTGGCATTGAGTTGAATCCAACCAGTATCATTACTTCCGGAAAGAGGCCACGAAATCACATCTTGGGTTTCATGAGCGGATGCCATTGGAACAGCGGCAAGTGCCAGAGACCACGATGATAGTAACATCAGTGCAGTCAGAAACATCGCTCGTCGCGAACGAGATGATTCATTATAGGCTTCGCTCATGATTACTAATGCGTTCTTTTCACTATTTGAATGCGGTGTTTGTTTGATACAACAACGCTTCACTCCAAATCGGAGAGTTCGCCATCTTTTTGCACCTGCAACAATCGAATGGTGGATGTTCTCCCACTGATTGCTTGAGGGGAACCTGAAATGGCGACAATCTTTTCATTAGGCCTAATTTTTTTCTGCTCGTACAACAATCGAACAGCCTCTGCGACCGTGGATCTCGCCCTCGGCTTTTCCTCGACAAGTAATCCTTCAACACCAGGCAGGATGGTGGTTCGGCGAGCAGCTCGAATTCGATTGGTCATCGCATATATTGGAATTCTTGGACGGTAGGCGGCCATTAAGCGAGCAGCATTTCCGTGTTCTGTGGCCACAATCAGATGGTTTGCCTTCGTCTCTCTTGCGATATCAACAGCAGCACCAGCGATGACTCGTGTTGAAACATAGGCTGCTAGGGCAGGTGGTTCAGGTAAATCTGCTGTTGAGGCCTCAACGGTTTCAGCAATCCGGGCCATTGTTTCAACTGCCTGTACAGGATGTTGTCCTCCAGCGGTTTCGCCAGAGAGCATCACTGCGCTAACGTGTTGACGAATCGCTGTTGCCACATCAGTCACTTCAGCACGAGTGGGTCGTGCGTGGTTGACCATACTTTCGAGCATTTGTGTTGCAACAACAACTGGCGTCCCTCTTTCGAGGCACGCTGAGACGATTCTTTCCTGAGCCGCAGGAACTTCTTCAAGTGGTATTTCAACACCTAAATCCCCTCTCGCAACCATAACGACATCAGCAGCCTCTACGATTTCATTCAACTTTTCTAGAGCTGCAGGATGTTCAATCTTAGCAACAATCCACGTGTGTACACCAGCCATCTTGATGCGTTCTCGGGCTGGGGTGAGATCACTTGCGCTACGTACGTATGACACGGCAACAAAATCAACATTCTGCGAGAGTGCATGTTCGAGGCAATCAAGATCATGCGGGCCGACAGCAGGGAGTTTGACCAATGTTCTTGGAACGTTTATTCCCTTTCTTTCGGTTAGGATTCCCCCATCCTCAACACGGCATCGGACAACTTCTCCGATATGTCCAGGAGCAGAAAGGACTTCTAATCGAATTAAGCCATCTGATAGAAGAACAGGATCTCCCACCAGTAAATCTTTCGATAAACCATCCCATTCAACAGGCAATGTCTTCACGGGTTCGCCTAGTATTGTATTGGCTTGTGTTGGTAAGCCATCTGAGACGCCACAATGAAGATCGACAAGTTCTCCTCTTTCTAAGACAACCTCGCCATCAAACGTTCCCAGCCGCAGTTTTGGTCCAGGAAGATCTGCCAGTAGTCCGACATATTTCCCAGCCTCTTTTTCCGCTGAACGAATGTTTTGTATTGTTTGCTCTTTGCCCTTGAAGTCTCCATGAGAATAATTGAGGCGGGCAATATCCATGCCTCCTTCAATCATCTGTTTTAAGGTCTCAACGCCGTTGCTGGCTGGGCCGATTGTTGCGATGATTCTCGAACGCATGTACTCTCCTCAAACCTCAACAAGACGAAGCAACCCATAGTCCTTACAATTGCTGGTTTACGGAAATGAGTAACAGAAACACTCCCTCGAGACCAATCAAGGAACAATGCTCAAACCATTGATGCTATCAAGAGAGGATTAGGGGATAGAATCATGAATAAAAAAAGAGACGAAATTCTCCGCCGTGAAGCTCTTGAGTATCACGAAAAAGAACCGCGTGGAAAAATCAAGGTGGTGCCAACAAAACCACACGCTACAGCACACGAACTTTCGCTTGCTTATTCTCCTGGAGTAGCCTATCCTTGTCTCGAAATCGCCAAAAGGCCAGAGGATGCATATCGCTATACATCAAAAGGAAATTTGGTTGCAGTCATTTCAAACGGAACCGCTGTTTTAGGTCTCGGAAATATTGGTGCTTTGGCCAGTAAACCTGTCATGGAAGGAAAAGGCCTCCTTCTGAAGACATTTGCAGATATTGATGTGTTCGATATTGAGGTTGATACGACAGATCCTGAGGAGTTTATTTCGACAGTTGTTAACATCTCCAAAACATTTGGAGGAATCAATCTTGAAGATATCAAGGCGCCAGAATGTTTTGAAATTGAACGTCGAATTGCAGAGGCAACCGACATCCCAGTCATGCATGATGATCAACATGGTACAGCTATTATTTCTGGTGCCGCTTTACTGAATGCAGTAGAATTACAAGAAAAGGAATTAGACACAATCAACGTCGTTGTACTTGGTGCTGGAGCATCCGCGTTCGCTTGTGCAGAACACTATGTCGCTCTTGGCGTAAAGCGTTCGAATATCAAGATGGTTGATTCTCAAGGGATTATTACGACCAGTCGACTCAACAAAGGAGAAATCAATGAATACAAGGCGAAATTCGCAGTGGATTGTCCCGATGGTCCTCTTGCTGAAGCCATGATTGGCGCCGACGTACTCCTTGGTCTTTCAAAAGGTGGACTCGTTTCAAAAGAAATGATTGCTTCGATGGCAGCGAATCCGATTGTCTTCGCACTTGCAAACCCAACTCCTGAGATTCTTCCAGAGGAGATACTCGAAGTACGCACAGACGCAATTATTGCAACCGGTCGTTCTGATTATGCAAATCAAGTGAACAATGTTCTAGGTTTCCCCTACATTTTCCGAGGTGCTCTTGACGTACGTGCAAAAGACATCACTCAAAACATGAAGATGGCAGCAACCCGAGCACTTGCAGCATTAGCAAAAGAACC
>JABGWN010000217.1 GCA_018645535.1 Methanobacteriota archaeon | reverse complement strand
GATGGTTGTTCAGATTCAGAGGATTGGGATGATGATAATGATTCAGTACCTGATTATGATGATGAATGTCCTAAAGGCATCATAGGAGTTCATCTTGCCGACTTGGATTTAGATGGCTGTTCAGATATCGAGGACCTTGACATTGATGGGGACGGCCTTTCGAACATTCAGGAAGGTCAGCGAGGTACAGATCCTCGCAATCCTGATTCGGATTCAGATTCATACAAAGATGGGTTTGATGTATTCCCTCTTGACCCGCTTGAATGGGCTGATACTGATAGCGATGGATGTGGGGATAACAGCGATGAATTTCCATTAAATCCTGATGAATGCGTCGATACTGATGAAGACGGTGTTGGTGATAATGGCGATCCGTTCCCTGCAGATGAACAAGAATGGTCTGATTGGGATTCTGACGGCGTTGGGGACAACAGCGATTATTGTCCATACGAATATGGGCTCTCACTCATTCCTCTTGCATGTCCAGATCGTGATGGAGATGGCATTGCAGACTCAGTCGATGACTTCCCTTCAAATATTGATGAATGGTCTGATGAAGATGGAGATGGTTATGGTGACAATGGCGATGTGTTTCCTCAAGATTCTTCCGAATGGTACGATAGTGATAATGATACATATGGGGACAACATCGATGCATTCCCTCTGAATTCTTCCGAATGGTTCGATACGGACTTGGATGGGGTGGGTGACAACATCGATGCCTTTGTCAATGATTCAACAGAATGGCTTGATTCTGATGGAGATGGTTGTGGTGATAACGCTGATATTTGGCCATACGATGCTTCAGAATGCTATGATCAAGATTATGATGGCATTGGAGATAATGTCGATGCCTTCCCTGAAAGTGCCTTCGAATGGCTCGATTCTGATGGCGATGGATTGGGAGATAATGCCGATGTGTTCCCATTTGATAAGGATGCTAAATACGACAGCGATGGAGATGGTGTGGCCGATTCTAATGACTGGTTCCCACAACAAGCTGGAATGGATTCTCTGTTTGATATTGGTTGGAGAATTGTTCTGGTGTTAGCCGTTATCGGACTTGTTGTTCTTTTCGTTCAAAACCGTACAAAACCTGGACCTGATGAACTTAGTAAAGAGTGGACACAGCATCAGGAGGCGTATGATTCAACTGCCCCGGAAAACCGTCCTACAGCAGCACCATCCTTCGATCAGTTCAAGTAATTCGGAAATGAAATGATACAAAATCGGCATACTTGTCTATCGGAAGGTCATTATGTGACCCTTGGGACGTAACACTATGCGTAGCCTAGCAATGTTGCTGACATTCTTGATGTTGACTCTTTCACTTTCAGGGTGTTTTGGAAACGAAGAAGTTGTAGAAATGGTTGAGCCAGAAGTGGAAGTGGAAACTCAATATTTTGTTACAGATAAATATGGGGACGCTACGAATGCACCTCCTATTGAAATGACATTCCAATTCAGTGATGTTGGTGAAACTGGCAAAGAACCGAGTATTGGCATTACTTCAAGTGGCTGTGTCTTCTTCATTGCCATGGAGAAGGTCATGCGGTCTTGTGATGGAGGCGTGTCTTGGGAAGAGACCCAAGATCCTATTCAGTGTTCTCCAACAACAAGTGACCCTTATGGATGGGTCGATACAATAACAGATCGTATTTTCAATGTTCAGATGATTGGTCTTGAGACATCTTGGATTTGTTGGAGCGATGACGACGGAGAATCTTGGTTGGGGAATCCTCATGATTCAGGAACAACTCCAATCAATGACCACATCAAACTTGCAAGCGGCCCATGGACAACTTCAGGTTATGGGGCATTGGGTCAATTCACTGGAAGTTTCTATGAGACAGCGGTCTATTACTGCTACAACAAACTCGTTGGAATTTTCTGCTTCACAAGTTTTGATGGTGGAGCAACATTCGAGGCTGGTGGCCAAATTATTGGTTTGGCTACATCCAATGGAGGTCTTCACGGAGCTATTTCAACTGCACCTGATGGAACAGTATATCTGACACCGAGAGTCGAAACACCGACGGTTATTGTGTCGAAAGACAATGGGTTTTCATGGTTCGAAGAGTCTATGGGGCAAGATGTAGGTACGCCTAATCCAAGAAAGAATTCTGAGGTTTCAACCGATACTGCCTCAAATGCATATCACATTTGGACAGGTGGAGATGAAGGGATTTACATGTCTCGTTCAATCGACTCTGGTGAAACTTGGGAGCAAGAGAGTATACGGATTTCTCCAAATCAGGTTATTTCTACAGTATTCCCTCAAACAGATGCTGGAGACCCAGGACGAATTGCTGTGACATATCTCGGCAGCGAAAATTCAGAAATGCTCAATCAATCAGACCTTGATGGGAATCCATGGAATGGGAATGCTCACTATGCTCCAAATAATGCAACATATCACCTTTACATTACGTATAGTTTGAATGCACTTGATGATGAGCCTGTATTCCATACGTACAGAGTCACAGATGATCCAGTACAAAGAGGGTCGATTTGCTTGAATTCTGGAGATTGTCGAGACATTGGAGGCTCCAATCGTAATTTGCTTGACTTCAATGATTTACACATCGATCTCGAAGGTCGTGTTTACGTTGCTTTTGCAGACGGATGTACTGGAGAATGCGCAACAAATGGAAACGCATCCGCTGAGAATTCACGAGATGGGCTTGGATCGGTATATTACCTCGCATCTGGGCCAAGTTTGCTCGTCGGTATGGGTGATTTAGAACCACTTGTTGAATCTTCAGACATGGAGATGGACAAAGACTGTCTCCACACAATTCCTTGTGTTGCAGTTGAGCGTATCGAAACTGAGGATTAAGCAGAAACAGGCTTGTTGGTTCGCATCTCCTTCAAGGACTTCATGAGTACTTTGAATTCGTTGCGTGCTTCAGCAATCTTCACCTTACATTGTTTGATTCTGTTTCGATGGGCCTCTTTCATGGATTTCCAATTGGATTTACTCTGTTCCTTTTTGGACTTCTTAGCCTGATTGAATTCTTTTCTGCGTTGCCTGAGGTCGGTAAATCCTTTTCGAAGTTGGGCAACACAGTCTGATAGTTTCTCTTGGTAATCGCTTTCGATGAATTGTCCTTCTGCTTTTCGTTCAAAGGTTGCTTTCATACGTCGAGATTCGATGGATTTGTCTGGAATCGTATGGAGATCCTTGGTTAGCCCTACCCAAGAGGCTGATTGAATCAACCACTTTGATGGGTCCCAATGGTACCATCGATGTCCGTTGCGGTAATCTGCTTGGAATGTGTGATGGAAATTGTGGTATCCTTCTCCAAACGTAAAGAAGGAAAGCAGTGGTGAATCCTTCGATGTATTTGCTGTCGAGTACGGTTGTGTGCCCCATGTGTGAGCTGCTGAGTTGATGAGGAACGTTGCGTGGTGGACGATTACAACACGGAGGAATCCTCCGTAAATCATACCACCAAGAAGGCCGTGCATGTTGCCGAGTAGAGCAAAACCGACAAGTCCTGGTAGAACGATTCCCACAAGGAATCCGATGAGGAATATGTGTCGGTCCTGCCACGCTAGGATTTTATCCGCTTCTAAATCTTCTACATGCTCAACCATTTCGTCACCTTGATCGACCATAACCCATCCAATGTGAGCCCACATGAATCCGTCGGTTACGGAATAAGGGTCCTCATCTTCATCGGTTTTGAGATGATGGCGTCTGTGATCACTGCACCATTTGATTGCAGAATTTTGGAATGCAGCAGCTCCGAATAAAGCATAGAATAAACGGAGTGGCCATTCGCCTTTGTGTGTGCGATGGCTAAACAATCTGTGATAGCCAGCAGTAATGGATAATCCAGATGCAAAATAAAAGAAGAAGAAAATAACAGGTTCAAACCAAGAGATACCATAATTCATGGAGTAGTAAATGAGGGACGTCACGGCTAAAATGGGTGTACCTATTAAAAAGGAAGAATTGATGAAATTTATGTTGGTTGGCTTAGCAATGTGTTCCGACATGTCCATGTCTCGTGGCTTGACTCTTTGATGTTGTCTCCTTTGCCATGGCTAATTTCACCAATTTGTACGCCCTCAAAATTTATCTGGAATCCGTAATGGGTATCATGCTTTTATATGTCTAAAGAGGGGGCGGAATCATACAAGGTCATACTATGGATGTTCAAGGGTACATTAACGATGTCAACGAACTCAATGATTACATCCGTTTGGCTGTTGCAATCGGTTTGATTTTATTCGGGCTTTTAGTCGCTAAATACGCTGTCATACGTCCATGGTGGAGGTTCGTAACGGCAACAGAAGTTGATTGGGATGACCATCTTCATCGCCCGCTTGCTAACCGAACCTATGCCTTCATCATCGCCCTCGGCGCTCAGCTAACTATTCGGTGGATTCTTGGAACTGATGGGACAACATTTGACACAACTGAACCAATGTTTGCAGCCTTCTATGTCATACTTAGCGCATCGATTCTAAGTGTTTCAATCAAGCATTTGATTCCAGTGCTCATGGATCGGTTCAGTGCTCAAGGAAGCGTTACTGTTTCTGGTAGTAACTCAATTATTGTCTTCTTCCTTAGGACCGTTGTTTGGTTTGCTGGTATGTACTTCGCATTGGACCAACTGAGTATCGAACTGTTCGGTATTCTCGCATCATTGGCTGTCTTTTCATTGATTATTGGATTGGCAGTCCAACAAACTCTCGGAAACATCGTCAATTCGTTCCTTCTTTCTATCGACCGGCCATTCGAAGTTGGAGATCGTATTGAGGTGGAAGAAACCCTCGGCGCAGTTGTTTCAGTTGGCATTCTCTCTACAAAAGTACTCGACCGAGATGAACGATTGGTAGTCATTCCGAACAATACTCTTGTCCAATCCAAGATTATCAACCACGCTCGTGGTGGAGGCGATGGAATCGCTCGACGAATTTCGGTAGTTCTTGACGTAGGTGTTGACTATCGTGAAGATATTGATCACGTGAAATACACTTTGCTTCAACTTGCAAAAGAATGTCCGTTCGTTATCGATCGTCCAGAACCAAGAATCCTTCTCAATGAGCTTGGAGACTTTGCTAAAGTCTTCCGTGTCTACACTTGGGTTGAGGACTACAGCGATGAATGGGTTGCTAAAGACTGGCTTCTACGAAACGTCGATGAACGCTTCGGTAAGGAGAACATCAACATCCCATTCCCAACATCAGTCGAATTGTCAGACAGTGTTTACACGCAAGCAGAAGCAACGACTCAACGAACTGCAAAGCGTAAGATGCAGAGAGAGCGCAAAAAATTGCAAGAGTCTCGTGACGGTGCAAGAGCTGAACTTGATAAAATTGCAGAAGAACTCAAGGATCCTGACATTCCAAAGAAGGATCGTAATGAGATGGAAGAGCGTCAACGTGAATTGTTGAATCTCCTTGCTATGTTCGATACGGACGATGATTGAGACTTTTGTCTGAATAGAAGCGGTGAATTGAAACCCTTTGAGGGGGTGGAAACACTATGACCGAATCATCTGGTTTGTCCAATCCAGAACGTAGGATGCTACGGGCATTGCTCGGGCAACCTACTCAAACATGGTCGCTTGAAGATGTCATGAAGGCATGTGGTTGGACCGATCAAGCCATTGTTGTTGGTGCGGGACATGGACTCTCAAACAAAGGATTTGTCAGCACCAATGAACTTGTTCGTCGCACTGTAAAACTTGCTGATAAGGGACGTCAAGCAGTTTCAGATGGCTTGCTTGAAGCCAGACTTTGGAGATGGGTAAATGCTCAAGAAGAACCGACAATGCAGAGATTACAAGCATCTTTTGAACGACATGAAGCAGGCCCTGGAGTAGGGCTTCTCAAGAAACTCGACGTTCAACTAAACAACGGTGTCTTTCAATGCGAAGACCACTCTAAGGTGAAGATAGAACTCCAGTCAAGGGCTATGTTTCTTGGAAGTCTTCCTGCTGATGAAGAAGACTTGAGTGAACGCTTACTCAATCATTTCAATGGTCGCAAAGGGCTCATAGAAACCACTGAAATCCGTTTGCGTAGTTGGAGTTTAACCGAAGAAGGAACTCATGTATTGGTTTCTGATTTAGAAGAAAAAAAGCAAGTTGCTGAAATCACTCCAGAATTGCTTCAATCAGGTGAATGGAAAGATGCTGATATTCGGGCCTTCGATGTTACACTTGAATCTGCAACGCCACGAACTGGCCGTTCTCATCCAATGCAAGAACTGATCGAACGTATTCGACGTGTTTTCCTAGAGATGGGCTTCTCAGAATTGGTTGATGATTATGTCCAAACAGCAGGTTGGAATATGGATGCATTGTTTATTCCACAAGACCACCCTGCAAGGGAGATGCAAGATACATTTTATCTTGAAAACCCAGAATCTCTTGAATTAGATTCAGAACTCATTAGCAAGTGGAAATCCATTCATGAGGATGGTGGAGATACGGGTTCTCTTGGTTGGTCCGGAGACTTCTCCGAGGATGTTTCAAAGCGAGCATTGCTGCGAACTCATACGACTGTAAATACCATTCAACATCTTGCAGCAAATCCTGACAAACCATGCCGCGTATTTTCTGTAGATCGAGTGTTTCGAAAGGAAGCAATTGATCGCACTCACCTTCCTGAATTTCATCAAATCGAAGGAATAATCATGGAGCCTGGAGCTAACTTGCAGATGCTTGTTACCACACTCAAAACGTTCTATGCAAAGATGGGATATCCGGAAGTACGTGTGCGTCCTGCTTATTTCCCTTATACTGAACCAAGCCTTGAGATTGAAGTCAAATGGAAAGGTAAGTGGCTCGAACTTGGTGGTGCTGGAATCTTCCGTCCAGAAGTAACGGAGCCCCTTGGAATCACTTCACCCGTTTGTGCTTGGGGCATGGGTCTTGAGCGATTGGCTATGCTCGTACTCGGCCTTGATGATATTCGGCAACTCTACATCTCCGATTTGGAATGGCTCAGGAACCAACCGCTGTTGTAAATTCAAGTGCAATAGATAGATAAGTTACCTTGGCATGCTATTAAACATGTCAGAAGGCATGCACCTATCTAATACTGAAACTGTACCTGGAAAACTCATTACTGCTTCCTTTGGACTTGTCCAAGGTTCAACAGTTCGGGCAAAGAACATATTCAAGGACTTTGGAGCAGGCCTCAAAAACATGGTCGGTGGGGAATTAAAAGCCTACACTGAACTTTTGCAAGAAGCTCGTAACGAAGCACTACAGCGCATGATGATGGACGCTCAAAGCCGTGGCGCTAACGCAATTGTCAACATACGGTTCGCTACATCAGCAGTCGCCGGTGGCGCTGCTGAACTTTTCGCATACGGAACTGCAGTAACTGTCGAGTGAGGCGATCCGCATGGCTGGAGAAAGCGCTCTGTTTTGTCAATTATTCTTCTTAGGCATACCTATTTTGATTTACATTGGTTCATTGGTCTTTGGTGAACTTCACCAAAACAAACTCTTGCTCAAACTCGATACTGAAGAAAAGGCCTTAGAGGGACGGACTAATCCTGTTACAAACCTTTCAAAACCGAGTCAAGCACGTCAAATTGCTTCATCTTCGCTTGTCATGGAAAGTATCTCTGTTGGACCGTCATGGTGGCAAATGCTTATGGGTGGGATCAAAAATTTCTTTGGTGGTAAAATTCATTCCTATGACAAAATGTTGACCTATGGGCGTCGAGTTGTCATCCACCGATTAAGGATGCAGGCTATCCAATCTGGCTTCGATGAAGTCATCAATCTCCGTGTGGAAACCGCAATGATCTCCAAGAAGTCCAAAGGCGATGACAAGACCGCAGCATTTGAATTCACGGCTTATGGTACTGCAATTCGGTATTCTGCCTCTCAAGATTAAGTAGTTTGAGCATCACCCGGTGTTCTGGGGAACACCTATGGCAAATGAAAAACTAATAGCCGGAGCAGTCATGATTCTATTGAATTTGGTTGTTCTAGCACCGATAGCAACAAGCATGGTAGAAGATGCAGTAGAAGACAATTTTGAGACATATCCATATGACTCAGCTTGTGAAGACAGTGACTGTACTACCGCAGAAGAAGACTGGGCAACAAGCACTTCTGAAAAGACATATTACGCATGGAATCTAACAAACCTCGATCAAGTGATGAGTGGAAGTGAACCATCCTACGAGAAGGTTGGACCTTTCCTTTACGACATCACAACAACTCGTAACATCATTGAGTTCAATGAATCTGCAGGTACTTTGACGTACAACGAGTCAAACTCTTTTTCTTGTTCAGCAGATACCTTGAACCCGTGTGATATGCCTATCACTCAACTCAACATTCCATTCCAACCTCAAGTTGTTGGAGCTACTGGGACTGCAATCAACGGAATCATGGACCTGACAAAGGCCGGATTCACGGCAGGTATGCTTGCTAAGGACCTTGAGAGTCTCTTTGCTGGT
>JABGWN010000216.1 GCA_018645535.1 Methanobacteriota archaeon | reverse complement strand
GCTGCTGCGATGTTATTCGATTGGGCACTGCGTCCACGAGTACGTTGAGTTCCTTCTTTTAGAATGAAAATTGGTGCTTGTCCGTTACCATACATTGTATCACCTACGATTCAAGGCGGGGTGCTGTGGGTCTTGAACCCTGCGACACACCCTCCAACTACATTTCGCCATCAAGGTACTGTTGACCGTAAGCATTCCATTGCTCATTGGACCAACCAGCTGGCAATCCTTCAGCCGGAATCGGAGGAGCACCAGAAGCCACTGGAGGAGCCGTTGGCGCTTCCTCGACAGGAGCGCTCGGAGCCGGTGGTGCCGAAATTGGAACTGTTGGAGCTGAAGCGACTGCACCATATGTTGCGGTAAGGGAATCTTCGTACATGAGGTCGTCCCAGTCATCCATATCATCGTCTTTCTCAACTGTTGTGACAATCTTGAATGTGATGAAACCAAGAACACCAATAACGATTAAGAATCCTGACCATAAAACGATTGTTTTGACCAGTTCTCCATCGTCTTCTGACGATGCCCCATCACCATCATCACTGTTTGCTGATTGCTTGATGAGTTTTACTTGCAGACTTGTTGTTGGTGAATCTGCAACTGTAAGCGAGGTTGCATAAATCGAGAAGTCTACGAACATGGAATCCTCAGGTAAATTGATGAGTGTAGCCTCTGTGACTGTAATTTCGATGGTAACGACTCTTGATTGATCAGATGGGAGTGAAAAACTGCGGTCGTTATTGTTGATTCGAACACTGATAAAACTCGACCAGTTACCGTCCACTTTATCCATGGATATCGTTTGAGAAGGCGAAACTGCAGGATTGAGTTTGTTCTTTACTTCGATATCCATTGTGTAAACGAGGTTTGACTCAGACACTTCGATGAACGGAGGAGGTACCAAGTCGATTGTACCTTGTCGGCCTACAAGATAGGTCGCTTCTCCAGTTTCTGAAATCAAAGGTTCGTTGACGGAAGTCGCAGTCAATTCAAGTGTTTGTGAGCCATCGCTACCATCCAAGAATCTGAATCGTACAATTGCATCGAATGTTTCTCCTGATGGAATCACAGGTGTTGTCGATACGCCATCGATTGGCATTGGATCAATAATCTCTGCAACCATTCCTTCAGGAGCACTCAATGTAATTGTAAAGCGGTCTTCTTTATTACCAAGGTTTGTGATTGTGAAGGAACGATCGCTGGTATCCATTGAACCCGGCAAAAACGATTGGTCAGACGACTCGTCAGAAACAGTTAGTGCAGCAGTGTCAAGAATCTCGACATTGATTCGTTGAGAGACTGAAATCATTGAATCATCAACATTCGTTGCAATAATATCGAGATAGTAAAGGCCTGGAGATAATCCAACAGGCATTGGTAATGTCAGAATAATCGTTGTTTCGCCATCCCACGCATCAAGAATTGATGTTGTTTCCCCAGCGAGTTGGGCAGCCAAGAGATATCTGTGAGGACCGCCGATAGAGAGCGCATATTGCTCATCATCGTTTCCGAGATTGAGTAAAGAAAGATACACTGTTTCTGGAACGCCATCTGCTGCGCTTTGGAACGTTGATTCATCTGAACTCATTGAAGCATCACGCAAAACCGGGACTTCGATGTTACGAGCAAGGATATCCGCTCCAAACAGAGATGTACCGCACGATGGGCATGTTGCTCGTAGATTGAAGGAGATCACACCTGGAGTGGCAAGTGAATCAGCTGTTACATTGAGGAAGAGGTTTGTCACTTCTGCCTTCTCAAGAATGATTGGATTTGGAATTGTAACACCTGTTTCATTCTCAACTACAGCACTCCAGCCCTCGGTGGAGAACGTAGGAGCAAGGAAGTAAGAAGCATCTCTGTTCCCTACATTTTGAAGTCGAATAGGGACCAATCCGGATTCGCCGGGAAGTAATGTATCTGCTAAGAGTGAGGTTGAGGACGTGAGCGATACTCCGTATTGTTCAGTAATTGCAAGGTTCATACTAACTCGGCCTTTTTCACCTGAGTTCGTACTACCACTGTCAGTAAACCAGACTTGCCATGTTTGTTGTTGTACATCTGCACCTGCTGGGATGCTGATATTTACCCACACGTCAACAGTTTCCCCGGCACCAATGCTCGGAATGATAACTGGGGAGAAGAAGTCGTTTGGATTTGGCGTCTCGACACGGATTGAAGGGAAACCAGGATCCATCCAAGTCAAGTTGCTGACGTTGGAATAAACTGAAACTGTAGCAGAGGAGTAACCGTTGTTGGTGACCATGCATTTCAATGATACAGTGTTGGAAGGGGGCGATGAATAACCGGTTTCTGGATTGTCACAATCAAGACCCAACGTGTAATCTGCTACCTTAGAAACTCCGAATTGAATGAAAT
>JABGWN010000215.1 GCA_018645535.1 Methanobacteriota archaeon | reverse complement strand
TTTAATGCTGGTCAAATTGGTATGGTTCTTGTCCATGCAAACGTCACGGGAGATCAGACTGATAATGATCCCACGAACGATGATCCATATCAAAATTTAAAGATAATAGATGGTCTTGAAAGAAATCTGAATACAGTTGAAAATGCTTCTGCTGTGTCCGTTGTCTTTTTGATGAAAGCGACTGGTCTCGCCCCTACTCTTTCTGGCCAACCTATTCTAAATCAAATTGAAGAACTCCCTGGGTACGGCCTTCTACCGGAAGATGTAAGAGATACATTTGCAGTTCTCATGGACCAAGAAGTGACCCAAGGTGCGACCTTCTGGGACTTGTTAACAACACCTGAAGACTTTGGACTCCCTGGCTCTACTCAGAGTCAGATTTTCTTACTCGATGTATTCTACTCTTCGCTTACGAAAGAGATGAGAGAGATTTTCATCAATTCAGATTATGATCGAACATTGGTTTACATCGATATGCCATTTATTCCTGTGGCAGATACGAAGGTTGCAGTTGATCAAATCAATGAATACACCGAAGGATTCCAAGGTGTACATCAAGAACGCGCAGAGAAACTCACTGGTGTTGCAGCAACTGCAATTGAAGTCAATCAACTCATCGTTGATTCACAATGGACCTCTCTTGGATTTGCAATTATTCTGACGTTGATTACACTGGCTGTTGTCTTCAAAGATATTCGTTATTCATTCTGGACAACTTCTCCAGTTATTGCCACGGTTGCGTTACAGTGGCTTGTAATGTGGCAGATGGATGTTCCGTTATCCTTAGTCACTGTTATGATCGGCTCAATTTTAGTTGGTGTTGGAGTTGACTTTTCCATTCACATATCCAACCGTATTCGTGAATTAGGAGGTGGGCTGGATGCCATACGTTCTGCCGCAGTGGGGACTGGGATGTCTCTGTTTGAAGCTGCAGTCGTAACATCGCTTGGTATGTTTACTGCCTATCAAATTCCGATACCTGAAATTAAACCGTTCGTCACTGTTATTCTCATCCTTTTATGGGTTGCAGCAGCAAGTGCGTTATTGTTGTTACCTGCGATATTTGTTACCCTCGAAAAAATGGGTATTGGTGCAGTAGGGGGTCCTTCTGGAATGGCCCGAAAGTTGGGTCTTGGTCGAGTTAAACCAGATGACCCAGATGTCTTAGAAGCAGTTCTTGTTATGGATTCACGCTCAGATGAAGCGTGGTGACAACAAGCAAAGGGATAAGACCTGTATTCCAATCAACAAACATGGTCAACTACTGGTTGATGAAGTCTGAACTTGATGTATATCCATATTCGCAACTTGTGCAAGATGGATCCACCCATTGGGATGGAGTTCGAAATTATCAAGCACGCAACATGATGCGTGATGCAATGAAATTAGGTGACTATGTTCTATTCTATCATTCAAATTGCAAACCTCCACACATTGCAGGTATTGCTAAGGTATGCAAAGAAGGGTATCCTGACTTCACCTCTTGGGATTCCAAATCCAACTATTTCGATGAAAAATCTTCTCCTGAAAAGCCCCGTTGGTTTATGGTTGATATTCAACCTGTCAGGCCCCTGAAGGAAACAGTTTCTCTCGATTCGGTAAGAAACGAACCCTCACTCGCAGAAATGCCACTCATTCGACGAGGTCAAAGACTTTCTATCCAGCCAGTCCAACAAAATGAATTTGAAATCATATGTGCGATGGGTGGTTTAGAACTTGGAGAACTTGAATAGGTGATTGCATGGCTGAGATTCCTTCGTCTAATCGTGCATCCAATATTGAATACGCAATTCGTGATGTAGTGGTTCCTGCCACAGAACTTGAAGCCCAAGGGCATTCTATTATCAAATTAAACATTGGTGATCCAATTGCATACCCTGGTTTACCCACTCCCATTCACATGGTTGAAGCATTCTCTAAGGCATTATCAGATGGCCGAAATGGATACTCTCCATCTTACGGTATACCTGAACTGAGAGCTGCTATTGCTCGAGATGAATCAAATAAAGGATGGAATGCGCAACCGCAGGATGTTTATGTTTGTCATGGTGTCACAGAAGCGTTACAAATCGTGTTCCAAGCTACGTTAGAAGAGGGGCACCAAGTTCTCGCCCCTGGGCCGCATTACCCCCCATACATGGCATATCCCCAAATGTACGGTGCAGAGACAATTGAATATGAACTCCAATCAAATGCTGGATGGTCTTTAAATTTCGATGACATCGAATCAAAAATGAATGATAACGTAAGACTATTCGTGTTAATTAATCCAAACAATCCAACAGGTTCAGTTGCTGGT
>JABGWN010000214.1 GCA_018645535.1 Methanobacteriota archaeon | reverse complement strand
ACTTCGACAGCAGAGCCGCGTCGCTCATCCAACCATTCTTGCAAACCATCCAGAAGTGGTGTTGGTGTAAGCAACAATCGAGGCGGCCTTCTGTTCACATAGTGCTCGCTGATGAAATGACTGACTGTTTCTCCGATGTCTCCTCGGTGAACGTAAGGCCAGACTTCCTGCCCCTTGACAACACCTTCATCAGCATGAAGAACGATTAATGCAGCAAGATCACCTTGTTCAGCAAAACCGATTGCATCACAGTCTCGATACAATTTACTTGAAACGACATGTTGCCCGATTGTTGTGCGTATGGAACGTATCTGGTCTCTGTAATATGCAGCTCTTTCGAACATCATTTTACTTGAGCATACATCCATTTTTTCTCCAAGTTCCTCAAGTAATTCAGTAGCTTCGCCATTGAGAATTTTTTTCACCATTGAAACTTGTTCATTGTAGCCTTCAGCATTGATGCATGGCCCCGTGCATAATCCAATGTGCATTGCTAAGCACCCTTGAGGTAAAAGTTCCTTACAGTCTCGAATTCCAAAATGGCGTCGCAGTAATTGCATCACTTGCTTTGCAGCACCCGCATTTGGAAACGGACCCCAGCGATGTGATTTCTTCGGTGGATGACGCGTGTACATAATGCGTGGAAATTCCTCCGCAGTTAATACCAGATATGGATACGATTTGTCATCTTTTAACATTGAATTGAATCTTGGTTTATGCTCCCTGATCAATTGTCGCTCAAGGATAAGCGCTTCTTGAGGAGTTGTTGTCACAATGCATTCCACATCATCAGAGCGAGAAACCAATTCAGGAATCATCTGACGGTCTGGATTTGTGGCAAAGTATGAACGTATTCGTTCATTTAACCGAGTTGCCTTGCCAACATAGAGGACTCGTCCTTCATTTGTTTTGAAGAGATATACGCCAGGTGATGCCGGCAAATCAATGGATGCAGCATCGACCGGCATGGAAATTGCTCACACTCATAGGTCAAAAGAACGCGCATTTCTTCTTCTCGCACATCAAGCGGACAAATCCAAAGGTGTGACGTGCTTCGATGAACTTGGAATCAACGTGTTATCGTCCTCAATGCTACGGATTTTACGATGGTTGGAATCGCACCCAGCCTCTCTGGAATCCGCATGGGATGTGCCTCGTACGCTTTCTCTTGAAGGGATTGCAGATGGCATAGGTGTCGTCCGTTCTGCCCTTTTCCAACCAATGTCTATGCTCGAAGAAAAAGAACTTCTTTTCACGCGACAAGCTCATGTTTTAGGAGGAGGAAGGCGGAAGAGAAAAGTCGCTCATATCACTGAACAGGGGCGAGATTTCGTCCTTCAGAATAGTGATGAAAAGATAACGTCTCGACCCGATGCATTGTTGAAAATATTTGGACAAGCGCCAACATTTACATCATTAATTGGAAGAGAAAAGGAAACGAAACAATTGTTGAAACATCTCAATGAAAGGAAACAAATTCATTTGCGTGGATTGCCTGGAATCGGAAAATCAACTCTTGCTCGATCTCTTGCAGAAACAGTTGCAAAAGATGGTAAAGAAGTACGCTGGGCAGGAATTGATGCCTACACAGACGTTTCAATGCTGATGCAACGTTTTGGATTTGAAACTTCGACAATGCTCGATGTATCGGCCTATGTTTCTCTTTTCATCGACCAACCAGAAATGGTCCTCATCATCGATGATATCCAAGCAGTGAGTACGCGGCACAAAGATGCCTTTTCTCAATTCTTTTCTTCATTGAAGGAAATGAATGTACCAACAATTCTCATTGGCAGAGAACCTCAACCATTCGCAACAGAAGGGCCAGTTCTTTCACTTGGCCCTCTGGAAACAAAGCAAGCAATACAATTGCTTGGTGAAGAGATGGATGCTGAAAAGAGAACCGAAATCGCTGAACGGCTCGGAGGGCATCCTCTTGCGATCTTGATGTACGAGGATTCTACACCTTTGCCCGAAGAAAATGACGGCGTTCGAGCATATGTGGAACAAGTCGTTCTGGGTGAAGTATCCTCAGACGTGCATGAGGCAATACCTCCTTTCCTCATGCTCCCTTTCCCCGTTCCAGCAGAGCGAATGATCAATCCAGATGATGTATCTCTTCTCGATGAACATGCTTTGCTACGATGGATACCGAATGATTTGTCGATGGAAATGCAACATCTTGTTCGTAACGTTTGTCGTTCTAATCTAACGGAAGATGAACTGGATAAACTTCACCTTGAAGCGATTGAACATTGGTCTCACCACAACGATTCCTTTTCTGCAATCGCTGAATTCTATCATCGAATACAACGAGGAGAACAGGATATTGGTTTGATGCTGTCTCAACAAGCGACCGTCCTTATGCATGAACGTTCAGGATCCTTCGCCACTCTTCTCGATGAAGCAGTACTCTTACAACCGGAAAATATTGAATTGATTGGACTTGCAACACAACACGCTCTGAATCGAGCAGAACTCGAAATAGCCAAACAATATCTTTCACAAGCAGAACATGAATCAAGCCTTGATCACCTTCGTCTTCAAATCGCTCACTTCGAAGGGAAAAAAGGTACAATTGAATCCTTTGAAAAAGCGTACCAAGCCCTTGAAGATCCGAATGAAAAATTACGTCTTCAACTGTCTGTTGTATCAAGAGCACTCGATGATATCGTTGAAGAGAATCGTTCTGAACAATTGAACATTATAGAACGGATGATTCAAGATATCATTCCTCCAAATGAGGCTTCAGTACGCCAAATAGTCCTAACCTCTCTGGTTGTTATGAAGCATTCAATTGCACTGCAAAAAGGCGATTATTCAGGGGCTACTTTCCTTCGAGATCAATTGATTTCAATAGCCTCCGAGCATGACACTCTTGTTCAATTTCTCTCTGCGAAAGCATCTGTGGCAACATCCGAACCGAATACGATGGAGTTTGCTTTAATCATTAAGGAAGTTGAACGTATTTCTGAACAGTTGAAGCAGCCGCTTTACAAAGCATCACTTCAACTTCTTCTGTGTGAAGCGTTGCTTGAAACAGAACCGTTCCGTGCTCAACACATTCACTCGACTGTTGATATCGTAATGATTGAAACAATAGAATCAGCAACAGCGAATCGTCTGGTTGCACGATGGTGGGCGCTACGGGCCTTCTTGGAACCGCAACAAAAAGTCCCATCGATTCGCGAGGCGATTCTCAGGTTCCGTTTGTCAGGATGTCCAAACAGGGCACGAAATCTTTCCAAACAACTTCATCAGTCCATCTGATTAGAGTTCAGCACCGATCATCGTTTTCGTATCTTTAATCCCTTGAATGGGTCTTATTTCCTCAACAATACATCGGGTGAGTACAAACTCATCATCGGCTTGAACACGAGCAATAATATCGAATTCTCCGAACAACATCCAACGAGCAGTCACGTGTTCGATAGAATCTAACGCTGTACGAACCTTCTCTTCTTCACCAGGTTTTGTTGTAATCAATACAAATCCTATTGCCATTTCATCACCTCAGTATTCGACTGCAATCAGCGTCTGTGTATCTCGAATTCCTTGTATTGTTCTAAATTCCTTCATCAAAAGATGGGTTAAATTCTGAGCAGAATCACTGCTTATGCGGGCAAGTAAATCGAATTCGCCATACAAGGCATGGACTTCCTGTACCGCTTCGTGAGATGTGAGTGATAGGTAGACCTCACGCTCATGCGATGGCTCAGTTTTGAACAAGATAAAAGCCTCAGGCATGAATTAAGCCTTGAGTATACGGGTTTTATCGCTTGGGGTAAGATATTTTGCTGTAATCAACCAACGGATGGCTTCAAATGGCATTGCTATTGATGAGATAACATGGTAAGGAGGCAACCGTTGACAGCAGGGGTATTCCTGTGTCTCCTTCTTTTCATGTCCCTTTCACCAATGGCAAATGGTGAGCCATTTGAACAGACAGATTCTACAATTGAAAACTACGTTTCTGCAAGATCAACAACGACATGGTCAGGAATTGTTGATTTAACTTCAAACTATTATGTTGATATTCAAGATGAACTCTTGATAACATCCTGTACGAATGTTACAATGTCCTCCGGTGTCCGTATTGTTGTTGATGGCAGAATTACGATTCAAGGATCACCAACCTGTCCTGTTGTCCTCTCTTCCAGTTCAACCAGTACAAGCGATCATGAAGGGATTCAATTCAACGCATCATCAAACGGTCGAGGCAGCATCATTAATCATCTTCACATTGAAGATTCAATTTACGGCTTAACTTTGTACGGGTCCGACCCAGTTCTCAACAATGTTACACTATTCAATCCTGATCGAGTTGGAATTGATATGTTTGGAAGTTCCAGTCCAGTGATTCGAGACTTACATGTTGAGCAAGCAGGCCGTCTTTTACCCTTACAAAGCGATTGGCGCTATGGTATAGGTATGTCCGTAGGGTCGGGGTCAACTCCGATTGTAGAGCGAGCTTACTTCACTGACCATTTGTTGCGAGGATTGAATCTTTGGGGCGGTTCAGGGGGAATATTCCGAGACATCGTCATGGACAATATCTCAGGAGCAACTCTCGGCGAACCAACCGGTGTTTGGGTCGAAGACAGTGTTCCATTGTTCGAAGACTTACGTATCGATAAGAGCGATACAGGAATTATCGTTCGTCACATCGATGATTCAGGTAACACGCGAGGTGTTTTCAGAGATGTCGTCATCACAAATAGCATGTATCGCGGTGTTTATCTCGATAAGGATAATCATTTCAATTACACAAATTATGAAACTGCTGATTTCACCAACCTGTCTGTTCTCGGCACAGGTTCAGCAGGTGCAAAAACAGCAAGCATTGCTGTGGCTGCAATCGAAGTAAATGCGACTGGCGCTTGGCTTGAGAATGTCCTTGTTGAGGATTCATCCAGTGTTGGAGTCCGCCTTCATTACGTTGATTCAAGTACCACTCTCAGGAATCTTACTATCAAAGATGCAGGAGAGGCTGGAAAGGGTCCTCACAGTGCAGGTTTGGCGATTACAAGTTCATACTTTGCTGCACACCTGGAAGATGTTGAAATCAGTGGCTCACCAGGTCCAGCACTTTGGTCTTCATCAGGCGGTGCAGTTCAAGGGTCTGATTGGTATTTCCATAACAACTCTGAGCACGGGTTGTACATCGATTCAGCAACAGTTGTCGTCGATGGATTGGATACCAATGATAACGGGTACTCCGGGGCATATGTGTATGATTCTCGATATGTTACACTAACAAATGTCACTTCAGAAAACGATGGATCACTTGGCACTACGTCTTTGCAGACTGCAGGTTTATCATTCAAGAAATCAAATGATCTTGAGTCAACTTCAGGTGATGTGACTTGTCGAATGTGTGAGGTTCGTTCATCTGCTGGTCATGGGCTGTATGCAGAGGACTCTGTTGATTTGTGGCTTGAGGATCTGACTGTTTCAGATATTGGGTCATCGTTTACCCCCGTATACATCGATAATGGTGGTTTAACTACCGGTTCTCAAGGCGGACGATTCCACATACTTGGAGCGAACATCCTGCACGAATCCACCACTGAATACGCAGTATATGTCGAACAAGCGGCAGGTCAAATAGACGATTTAATCATCGATGGAAATCACTCTGGAATTTTCTGGGATGCAAATCATAACGGAGCATATCCTTCAACACTGAGTAATACAGTACTACGCGGTACTGAATGTTTGAAACTCGTAAATCATCCAAACCTAGGTGGTTATGGAAACACAATTGATTCAGACTGTACTGGAAATATTTTCCTTGAAAATGCTAATGTGAATTTCTCAAATTTCCTTGATTCAACAGGAACTCATATTCTCGATCTCGATGCTTCATCAACACTGCATCTTCACCAACCGAACAATGTAGATCTGACCGTTGCAAACATTCCATCAGGAGCAACGATTGATGTGGCTTGGGACGTTATCATCTGGGTGGTAAACAATCTCTCCAATGGAGTTCCATCCGCCTTTGCAAATGTTTCATTCAGTCAATTTGAGCCATCTGTCTCGAAGTTTACTAACGATATAGGCACAACACAACTTACTGATTTCATTGGACAGCGTTGGAGCAATACAGGGGCTTCGACCCATAATGACGTAACTGTCAACTGCGGATATGACAGCGTGAGTAATTCAACAACAGCCGTTCTTGATTCAGACCAAATCATGTATTGCCGTCTGGATTTGGATAACCAAGAACCGTTCTTGATGTGGACTTCTCCACAAGATGGAGCCATCTTCCCGTCACAAGGTGAAGTAGAGTTCAACGCGTCCGACTCATGGGACCTTGATGATGACATCTTGACCTTTACATGGACTTCGTCCATAGACGGTTGGTTGAGCGATGGTGGAGTCTCTGTGTTGACTGGGAATGGATTGACAGCCCCGTCTGTGGGATTGAGCGATGGTATCCATGTCATCACGTTGGAACTGTGTGATGATGCAGGGCATTGCGTTTCAGAAAGTAGAACAATTGAATTAACTAATCTTGCACCTGAACTGAGCGTCACATTTGAACCGAGTTTAACTCAATCCAGTGAACTAATTATGCCACAGACTGGTACAGTTGTAATCAACACAACAGGAACATTTGATCCTGAAGGAGATAATTTCGCATGTGGCATCTCATTCGGGGGCTATAATCGGCAATCTCCTGGTTGGGACAATCAATGGATTTGTCCGCAGGAAATAACGTACACATTTGATCACTTTGGCGATGATCCACCTGCTTCCTTTTTCATGACTGTCATTGCATGGGATGAGGTGGGTAACAACGACACATATTCTGTTGAAGTTAAGTTGTACAACGAAATGCCGGCATCTTCGTTTACCCTTGAGCGAAATGGAACTGCAAGTGAAGATATTATCTTCTTCAACGGCAGTTCTTCATACGATCCCGAAGGAAATGATGTTTCATTCGAATGGTGGTCCAACGTCGATGGAAGCTTGATGGTTGGAAATAGCATCAACAATATCTCTTGGGACGGATATCTTTCGAGAGGAGTCCACCTTATTGAGTTGAGAGTGACCGATAATCGAATGGAGCATGGTGGACAAATGTCTGTCTATTCTGAACTCATTACAATCGATAATTCTGTTCCTAGAGCAATCATCGAAGACCTCGATGTCTTTGATAATCTTGATTCTTCAATTCTCATCCCGTTTAGCGCTAATGGAAGCGGTGATTGGGACTCAGCCTGTTCGACGTTCCCTACGGAGGGAGATTGGCATTGTTCAGAAATTGAACCTTCTGCAGGCTCAGAATTCCTGCAAATTGTTTGGACGAGCGATGTAGATGGCCTTCTAACTCCTGAAGGTGAAGATTGGTTGACGTTTGAAGAACGATTGAGTCATGGTGAACATGTTATCACTCTCTCCATCAGTGATGGTATCAATCCTGAAGTGACAACAACTCGAGGGCTTTCTGTTTCAACATCAGCTCCAGTTCTCGGTCTTGATTCACCGCAGAATAACAGCGTTTATTCTTCAAAGGACATGATTCTCTTTGATGCTCGTTCAAGCATTGATTATGATGATGATACGTTTACGATGACCGTTCGAGAGTACGATTCAGTCACAGAAACATATGTTCCACTGCTTACGGATGTCAATGCCTCGGTTACGCATTCGATCAATTTAGATGCAGGCGAACAGGATGTGCAGATTGAGTTGATTGATTCGACTGGTGCAATTCGAATTGAATATCTACACTTGATAATCGAGGCAAGCGATCCGGTTGCTACGATTCTCTCTCCATCAAATCTTGAATCAATTGATCCGGGTATGATGATTCTGTTTGAGGGCGATTCATCGGATGCAGATGACGATCTTGTCGCTCGAGAATGGAGATTATGGCCTTCTACATCTCAGCCAAGCAACGGCCAAGTGACTGTGTTGAGCACACAATCGACGTTCTCTCAAGTCTTTTCCCCAGGATCTCACCATGTTTCCCTTTATGTTGAAGATGCCCGAGGTGCTGTATCCCAGGAACACATTAACTTCACAGTACGCTCAAGTCTACCAGAGTTGGTTCAAACAAGTTTACAACTTTCACAAACAGAATTCATCTCTGGTGAGATCGTAACTCTGGAGGTTTCGGTTCAATTGGTTGATGCTGATGGCTCAACAGATGACGTACGTGTTGATATTAACCACCGCATTCAATCATGGAGTTTCAATCTCTCGGACGATGATGGAGATTCAGTCTGGACAGGCTCCATTGAATTCCAACCTGAGGGTGAAGGCAACCCAAGTCTGAAAGTAATTGCAACCGATGGCGAGGGCGATAATGCCAATATCGACATTCTCTTTGAACCGCTGAAGGTGGTTGACGAAGACGGTAGTGGCTTCCTGTCCACTCCAGTATTGATCGGAGCAGTTTCTCTTGTTCTTCTGGTGGGGGTTCTCATCACGATTCAACGTCGTCGACAAGCCAATGCTGAGATGAAATTAATCGATACATGGGGCGTTTTCGGAAATGGGATAGAGAACGAGACTGACTCCGAGGAAGAAGAACCTGATGATACAGAAGAAGAAGTGTTAGATTGGGATAATGTCTGAACTTGGTTTCATTTTGATACTCCATATCATTGATATACTACTAAAAATAAGGCCAACCCATGAAGAGAACTATCGCTCTGCTATTCACCTGCCTAATGATTGTTACAACTATACCTGCTAACGTAGCTGCACAAGATGCTGTTCCTGAGCCCATCGCCTTTGGAATTGAATACGATTACTCAAACATTAACGCTGATGTTGAGTCTATGATTGGACTTGATTTGACTGAGGTCTTCCAAGAGGTTATGGCTGCTGGCGATGATGCTGGAATCGACTTACTGGTTGGTCGTGTTACAACCGGAAGCACAACTATTGTCTTTGAACAATATGATGGGGATATTACAACACTTGATGTCGATGGGACACCGACTGATTTTTCAACAAAAATAACTGAATTAACCGTACGCCACGGAGTGCTCGACGACTTTGCAGTCAACGCAGAATGGGATGATTCCTATGCTGGCATTGAATTGACTGTTGGATACGATGCTGAGCAATTATTCAATGCAGATGTTCTCTACACAGAATACTTCGATGACAATATGGGTCTTCATGGGATGGACATGGAAATGGACATTGACGCTATGATTGAGTACAGTGTTGGTATTTCAGGCGAAATTTCTGGTGACGGAGAATCACTTCCCTTTGATGTTGAATTAAAGATTGGTACATCGTACGAAATCAACAATGGCCTACTCGAGGTTCGAATGGACGAGCCATCACCTGTATACAACGAAATGGCGAACCTCCAGCCTGGAGAAGAGTTGTACTGGTCCTGTGACGGGGAGGAGGGCTCGGATCCTCCATCCATCAGCAACGATTATGGAGAGATTGGAGTTACTGATCAATGTTCAGATAGAAATATCCATTACGATACCGCAACCTCTGTTGTATTCGAGCTAACAGGTATTCCTACAGAAGAACTTGGACTTCCAGCAGGCGACTTTGACATCTCTATCACAGACTCTGTTACTGATACCTACGATGGAGAAGTAGAACTCTTCTTCATGGGTGGTGCTATGGAACTCCTCGATGAACCATCTCAGATGATTACAATTGATGATGGAAGCACACTTGAAGTCCATCAAGCATATGCTTCTCCAACACCACTCGCATTCCCTGCAATGTGGGCTATGATGTGGGCAAACTCTGTTGTTGGTAGCGGAGATTACCCAACAATCGTTGATGCATTAATGGGTAACGCAAACTTCGAAGAAATCTTTGGAGACATTGCTGATGATATCGAGAATGATCTCGACGGTGGAGATGATGACAACGAGTACTACTTTACTTGCGCAAATTTGAATGAAATTCCAGAAGATTACATGCAAGATGGTTATGATGACTGTGGTGACAACTCTGATGAAGAATTCTTCTGCAACAATGGGGAGGAAATTCCTCCAAGTTGGGTAAATGATGGCTATGAAGACTGTCAAAACGGCGAGGATGAAACCATGGGTCCACAATACAATATTTACATTGACATGATGGACGCTTCAGAAGATGAAATGGAGTTCGATTATTCTGTCAACGGTCTTGATTACAATGAGGATTATGAAGTATCATGGACAGTTACAGATGATGAAGGTACAACTTCAGATGCTGGGTCGATTGCAGTAACACAAGAGTCTTATGCATACGGTTATGCAACAGCTTCAATCAATGGACCTGGCGAATACTGTATCGACGTTGAAGTAACTCGCTTAAGCGATGATGTCATGATCAGTGAAGAAGAGAGATGCGATTCTGTTTCAAGAGATCTGGAGCCAAGCGATAAAGTGATCACAATTGTTGAGGCAATTGGAGAGTCTACTCTCGAGAATGCATTAGAAATCTTTGGAGATAATCTTGAAAACCGCCTTTCAAACTTTGAAGATGATTTCGATATTGCATACGAAGATGGTATGGCTTACGCATTGTTTGATGCAGAAGATGATCGATTCGTTGGATTCCAAGTCGTAGCTTCCCCTGGTGGCACACAATGGTACACACTCATTGGCCCAGACAGCAATGCCTACGGTACACCTTCCCGAGGAGTCTCAATCACTTACTTTACTGGTCTTGCAGCTCAAGAAGAAGCAGAAGTCATTGAAGACCAAACCGAATTGGCAGACTTGGTTGATCTAACTTCACACAACACCAATGAAGTTGAAGCAGTCAACGAAGGAATCGATCCTGAGACGCTACCTGAAGAAGTAATTCCGATTGTTGAGAACTTAACTGATGCTGATGGTACAGGTCTCCTACCGTTCGTATCGCCTCTAATGACAATCTCAATGATTGCTCTCGCAGGAATGTTTGTAACAATCCGTTCTAAGGACGAAGAATGAGCCAAGATGAAACAGTACCCCGTCGTATTGTTCGATGGCGTATTGTTGCCTGCATTGTGCTTGTAGCTCAATTGGGCGTGCTTCAGGGATTGAATACTTCTCTCGAGGATGAATCATGGTTTACTGGACGCCTATCAGCAACTGTGGAAGAAGGTCCACTTTCTCTTGAAGGTGTAGCAGTCAATATAACCATTGACATGAAGGAAAATCAGGACGATCTTTCCATTGAATTATTTGGCCCCATACGCCTGAGCCATTGGCAATCAGAACGTGATGGTCGAGCTTCTTTGGAAAGTCCAGAAACATTTGAAGAAGATTGGAATGAGACGTTTTCATCACCTACTCCTGATGAGATTAAATCGAATACGCATCAATTGATCTATGGTTCAATGCTGGTATCTGCGGTTCTTTTGGTCTTGCTTCTCGTAGATTTTTGGAAGCAACATAGTGGGTTCTGGCTTACACTTGGTCGACGTCTACTTTCCTTTACATCCATGACAATGGTTCTAACAATATTTGTTATGATTCTCGTGTTGCTTCCGATTTCTTGGTTTTCAACTGCAGCTGGGGATCCAGAGTTATATTCTGAAAATGATAATTCAGAGGCATTCCTTGCTCATTCTATATTTCAAGCAGAGACATCGTTAGGACTCGATGGTTTTGTTTTGGAGTTTGAAGGTGGAGGCTACGATATTGGCATGGTTCGTCCAGCAAACCGCAGCGCTGTAGAGGCAGAGCCTCCGCTTCCAGGAACTGTTGATGCAGAATCGTATATCGGAGTGAAAGGAGAGGTAAGTACAACCACGCCTGAGTTCTTGGAGACCACAATGTATGTGTGGATGGCCTTATGGGTTATGATTCCATTCTTGCTTATGATACAGCAGAGAGTCGCAATCGATTCAAACTTGGCTCCATTGAAATTCCTGGAAGAAGAATAATTACTTCTTTTGCTCTGGAAGGTCACCGTTTAGACTGTCTGGATTGTCATCAAGAGGACCCCATTCAGTTCGAGTGCGTGCTAATCCAATACGCTTAGCATAGAGGAAACGCAGGTTCTTCCAACCGTCCCCCCATGTATGAATTTCAGCTTCTCCGACACGCTCTCTGTACGGGACTGAGATTTCGATTGCTTTTTTCTTTCCAAGGTGCTTACGTGCTAAGATTTTGACTTCTTCAGAAAGAGGCATCCCATCGTTGGTTGGACGCATCTTTTCATTTTCAAAAATATCCTTGCGGAAAACCCACATTCCAGATTGAGAATCTTTGATCCCATAACCAAACAGGACTCTGGCTGTGAATGAAAGCACCCAGTTTCCAAATCCATGCAATCCTGACATTGATCCTGATTCTGCCATGCTCAACCTATCACAAGTAATGAATTTCAAATCCTCATCAAGAAGTCTCTTGACAAGTTCTGGAATAAGTTCGGCAGGATAGGTGCAATCCGCATCCATTGTGACAATGATGTCATTTGATGCAACAGCAAAGCCAGTACGATAGGCGCGTCCGTATCCCTTTCGAGGTTCAAGATGAACTCGAACATCTTTTTCGAGTGCAATTTCTCTTGTACGGTCTGTGGAAGACCCATCTACAATCATGATTTCTAGTGATTCACACCATCCACGAGGGATGGCATCAACTGTTGCACCCAATGCTTCTTCTTCGTTTCGAGTGGGCAAGAGAACCGTAACAGAAACGGGTAAGACCTCAACCATGAACATCCCAGTGGACATTAGGGTTTCAATCCATTGGATGTGCCCTATGCTGTTGCATCAATACCATTTGGCACGAATTCTTCGAAGAGAGAGTTTGGCAGCCAATCGAAGTTTTCTCCACTTGGATAGTCTTGGCCGACTGCTAAAAACATCTCCAGATCTTCGTACGATTTCGTGGAAGATTGCGTCGTAGGCTTCACACATGAGTTGTGGCTGTAATCGTGATTTGGAATCGAGATATTCGAACAGATGTTTTGCAGATTGCTGGTGTCTTCGTACGACTTCAATGTATTCTTGCACGAAGGCTTTCCATCGCTGGTTGGTTCCAAAGTCAGTTTTTCCGAGTTCATCTACATTGATATTGTATTCAGCTAACGCTTGAATTGGAAGGTATATTCTTCCAGCACGATAATCTTCGGCAACATCTCGAAGGATATTGATCATCTGTAATTGAATACCCATGTCAATTGCGTGGATACGGGCTCCAGCATCGTCACATCCATAGATTTCTATCAAAACGAGACCAACAGCGGAAGCGACTTTGTAACAGTATGAACGAACTTCATCCCATGTTCTGAGTCGAACTTCAAAGAGGTCATCTTCCATTCCTTCGATGATGGTTTCAAAATCATCAAGACGGAACTGGAATTGGTTGAAGACATGATGCATAGCAACAAAGATTGGTTCGTTTTGTGTTGCAGTTTTGTCACCATTGAATAAACGCGTCAATCGCTCCTTAGCATCAACCAGAGCCATTAGGCGATATTTGTGTTCTTCTTCTGAGTTGTTTGGTTTCGATTGGTGAATCGATCGAAGCAGTGTGTCTCGTTCGATAACCTGCTGGTTTAGAGTATCAGTTTCGTTGACTTCTGGGCGAGTATCACCGTCTGCTATGTCGTCAAGATATCTGCATAATGCGTAGACTGCATGGACTGCCTTTCTTTTCTTTATGGGGAGTGCTGAGAAACTGGCAAAAAATGTAGAGGATGCCTTTCGACATATTTCTTCACATTGGAGAAATGCTTCTTCAATGGTAATTCCTTCTCCCATAGTTCCTACTCCGCCGTTTTTGGTTATGAATGCGTGTTCTTTGCCTTCTTCAGTTGTACGGATACGAGGTGAATAGCAAGGCCAATTGGCATTAACATGACTCCGAACAATATCGCCGTCTGGGTTACAGTTTTGTTTATTTCCGTCTCTATGCTTCGTTTCCAAATCCATCGAGTTGT